>JBKPSP010000178.1:0-5965 GCA_046735175.1 Acidobacteriota bacterium | reverse complement strand
TCTGGCCGGCAACGATAAGCATCAGATCCGTGAGCGAGTTGTGCATATTCGCGTAGTACTGCGCGGCGACAGCGTACTTTTTTGCGAGTGAGTTGAAATAGGGCATGTTCGAGTTGCCGATCACCTCCTCATAGCTGTGATTCTCCTCGGTGATGATCCAAATGTGTTGCGACTGCGGGACCGTTCCCGCAGAGGCGGACAGGGTCAAAGCAAACAAGCTCGCGACGATAGACGAAGAAGGCACACGCATCCCACTCTCCTACGATTTGTTTTTGATCACTGCGACAGGCAGCTGGGGTTTTGAGGATTTTATGTGCGGCAGCAGTCGATGCTCAACCACTAATATCGCATGCAGAAATCAGAGGTACATCTCAGGTGCTTCAGGGACGAGTCCGCCGGTTGATGATAAATCTCCATAGCACTCATTGACACGGAAAAAGGCGAATGGAAGGGCACAAGTCAGTTCAGGGTTCAATCCGCTCCCAGACGAGGATCCGCTCGTGAGTTTCCCCCATTTCGTGCGCCTCGGCCGATAAAGTGAGCCGATTGCCATCGAGAATCGACTGCCGGACTCCCGCTTCTCCGCGTTCGCCTGGGTATAGAGATTGCTCAATGTGGTGAGTGATAGTCGAACCAGACGGATCAAGCGACCACGTACCGTAATAGGCGTAGAAACCATCGATTGCTTTTTCCTTTTCGGCTGGGCTCGCTCTGAGGAAGGCTTCCCGCGAGGACACGGTCGGGACGGCAGGTTTGGGGTCGGAAACGATCTCAACGCTCATCCAGCCGCTACGGTCGTAGATCAAGATCCCTTCCGGGTGTTTGCCGTAGTATGGGTAAATCATCTCGCCGTTGGCGCGACGCGTTTCAACACTGATCAACCGCCAAGCACCGATGAGGCGATCATTCATCGAACTAGGTCTTGATGCTTGCTGTGCCGAAACAAATCGAGTGATCGCAACCAGAACAAGAAAGTGCACTACCGCTCGCGTCATACGGCCTCCCACTGGCTACATCTTAGCGATTCATCTGGATGGTTGTCGTTAAATCTCCACATCAGTCATTGCCCATTTTTGTGAAAAATGCCCACTCGGAATCGCTTCCCGATTCGACCCTGCCTGTTCTTCGGTGCCAATGAGGTCGCCGTTTTTTTACAGTACAATCTCGATCAGTTTGAAAGGGGATAACAAATGGGTGAACTCTTCGCTCGACAAAGTATAGGCAATGTAGTCATTGACCTGGCGACATTACTCGTCCTTTTCGGAATGATCTGTCTCAACGTCATACTGATCCAAACGATCGTGGTTTTGGGTTGGGTGAGACGCTGGTTAAAACAGAATTTAGGGCAGTCATGAACCGTAGCTACACCGAGTGGCTCACCGGTGAAAAATCTCCATATCACTCATTGTTGAGACCACCCGTGCTCTGAGCACTTAATTTGTCATCCAATAGAGTGACAATATGCGGCTAGGTTTCACGTTATTTCGCGCTTCACGGTCACCCTGGTATGTTCGGCTGCTTTTCTGTTGTCTAGCAGCAAATGCGCTTGCGGGAAGCAAATCGCTTCCGACGCAATACGTGGAATGCGTGCGGGATGCTAAAGGCGTTGACGTCGCTTCGTACTCGATGCCGACTCCCGTATTCGATTCCAAACAAGGATTCAAAGCCTATGGGGTCGTAGTTGCCAACCGTTCGCCGGAAGGCGCGTGCACAAACACAACTACCGTCTACTTCTCTGAACCAGCCGGTACGTTTCGGGTTGCTTTCCAACAACAAACGGAGCGATTGCCGGACGGCAGTGTGTATGACGGCAATGGCATCGAAAACATCCAGTGGTCCCCAACCGGAAGAGTACTTTTGATTGAGGTTTCGCAATGGACGTGGGGAACCGATTCCACTTGGAATGTGAAATACATCCTTGTCGATGCCGGCACCGCAGAGGTGAGGGAGCTGCCTATTAAGGCCGCCGTCCAGAAGCACTTCACAAAAGCATGTGCCTGGCTTGCCGGCTCAGGGGAATGGCTCGACGATCGAGAAATAGATATTGAACTGCAGCCGTACAAGGATGTCGATGAGGAGGGCGCTCCTGGCCCAACTCCCTCGTGCGTTGCAAAACCAACCCGGCTCAGCTTCGACGTGAATTCCGGGCACTTTCTCAATTGACGATAAATCTCCATATCACTCATCGACCTCGGAAAAGGCGAATGGAAGGCGCAAAGTTGCGATATGGCCTGATTTCAGAAATTGACTTCCGAGTTGCCCGTCACTCGGCCGGATTGCATTCACGCGGGGTTCGCCGAATATCGTCCGGCATCTTCCTATTATTTTATTCGCCTCGCAGAGCCAGCATGGGATCGATACTGGATGCGCGACTTGCTGGTAGCGCAGATGCCGCCAGCACCAGCAGCAGCATTGCGATGACAGAAAGTGCGAGCACATTCGGATCGAAGGGGCTTACTTCAAACAGAAAGGAACGCAGTAAACCGGACGCGGCCACGGCTCCAAGGAAACCCAAGCCACAGCCAACCGCCGCAAGCTTGGCGCCGGAACTCAAGATGAACAGCATCACTCCGGAGCGCTGGCAGCCAAGCGCCATCCGTATCGCCATTTCCTGTTCGCGCATTGCCACGGAGAACGCAATTACGCCATAGATCCCGAGAACACTGAGCAGCACCGCAGCGATGGCAAACGAGGAAATCAGGATGGTATTAAAGCGCCGCGGCGCCTCACTTTTCGAGATCGCATGCTCCATCGTCTGCAACTGATAGAGTGGCAATTGCGGGTCAATCTGGCGCACGGTTGCGCGCAGGGTATCTTCCATCTGCTCCGCAGCCATGCGGGTACGCAGAACGATCCAGCCGTCGGCAGCGCTCAGTTCCCCAGCGGAAGCCAAAACGCCTTCGCTGGCAACAGTTTGTGACACCGGCTGATAAACCTGTGCCATGGTCTCCGCATCACGCGACCCCAGCTTGACGTCATCGACCTCGCCCACCACCGTCATCCACGGTGTGGAGGTCTCCGGTAACCCGCGGCGCAGCCGTTTGCCAATCGGGTCCTGGCCCGGCCAGTAGCGCTCGGCCATCTTGCGATTCACGATCGCCACCAAGGGCGAGCCGGCGTTATCCGACTCGGTAAAGACCCGTCCGCGGAGCACGCGGATGCCCAGCGCTTCAAAGGGATCGCCGTCGACCAGCGACATCGCCGCCATATTCATCCCCGCTCCCTTCGGAGGAACATAGCCGTCGATCGTGAAAGAAATGTTCCAGGCATCGCCAGCCGCAGGCAAAAAAGAAGTGATGCCAACAGCATCCACGCCAGGCAATTGTGCTAGATCGTTCCGCAGAGTTTTCTTGAATTGGTCGATCGCGGATTGCGTTCCATACCGCTGGTGCGGCAGAACGTAGAGCGCAGCCAGCGTATTGTTAGGGCGGAAGCCCAATTCCACGGTACGCATTTTTTCGAAGCTCCGCAGCAACAGGCCAGAGGCGGTAAGCAGCGTCAGCGCCACGGCAATCTCCCCCATCACCAGTGCCGAGCGTAGCCTGGCATGTCCGCTGCCTGAAGTTCCGGCGCGCCCGCCTTCTTTGAGCATCTCGTTCACGCTCGTCCTGATGGCCGCAAATGCTGGAGCCAATCCGCAGACGAGGCCGGTCAATAGTGCCAAGCCCAGCGCGAAGAGCATGACCGGCCAGTCCAAACCAATCTCGTTGATGCGAGGTAGCGTCTGCGGTAGCCGGCTGACGCTGACTCGTAGAGCGACAGCCGCCAGTACTAACCCTATCGCGCCACCGGCGATACCCAAAACCATACTCTCCACGATGGCGTGTCGGAGTATTGCGCCCGCGCGAGCGCCCAACGCGAGCCGGACCGCGAATTCTCTTCTTCTGCGGATAGCACGCACCAGCAGAAGCCCCGCCAGGTTCGCACAGGCGATAAGCAGAACAACAATGACTGCAAAGAACAGTGTGCGTACCAGCGGGCGCGCCTGCGCCACTGTATCTTCGTGCAGGGGCGTTACCACCGCGTGAATACGAATACTGCGCATGTAGGCTGGATAGTCACGCATCGTCTCCTGGGCCACTCGCTCCGCGTCGCTCTGCGCTTGCTCAATACCAAGGCCGGATTTTAAGCGCCCGACCATGCGAGAGTTCCACGACGCTGCGCCGCCCGCCGTAAATTCCTCTGGCTGAAGGCTGAGCGGAAGCCAAAACTCGCTCCGGTTCACATGGCCAGGGTTGAGCGGAAACTCGAAATCGCGCGGCATCACACCGATCACGGCGTAAGGCTTGCGATAGAGAAGAATTTTGCTCCCCAGTACGTTCGCATCGCCGTGGAAGCGGTTCCGCCACATGCCATAGCTCAGCACCACCACTTGCTGGTTTCCTTCATCTTCCTGTTGCGTGAACGTGCGCCCCAGCAGCGGTGGCACTCCCAGCGCGGCAAAGACCTCGCAGCTCATCCGCGTCCCATTTACCGTCGCCGGTTCGCCCGTGCCGGATAGTTCAAACAATCTTCCACGATAGGCGCCCAAGTGGCTAAAGCTTTGCGTGTCGCGCATGTAATTGCGGATGTCGGGAGCGGTTACGCTGGAGTGAGCGCAGGATGCGCAGTGCGAGCCTTCAAGCAAATCTCCCAGGATGACCAGACGATCGGGGTCGGGAAACGGCAACGGTCGCAGCAGCACTCCTTCGACGATGGAAAAAATCGCCGTCGTCGTCCCGATGCCCAGCGCCAGCATCAGGATGGCCATCAGTGTAAATCCGGGAGTCTTACGCAGTTGGCGGAAGGTATATCGAGTATCTTGCAGAATCTGGCTCAGTCCTTGAAACGCCCGCTCGTCACGATGTAGTTGCGTCGCCTGCTCCACGCCTCCGTAGGCGATTCTGGCGGCTCGTCGTGCCTCTTCAGGAGTCATGCCCTGGCGTAGATATTTGTCTTCCAGCAATGCCAAATGTGCGGCAATTTCTCTTGCCAGTTCCGCTTCCACTTTGGAATTAGCAAAAATCAGATACAGCTTCGCAAAGAGGCGTCTCAGGTGCCTCATGAAGACTCCTCAAGCAAGAGCCGTTCCACCAGAGCCGACATTCTTCTCCAAGCCAGTGTTTCCTCCCCTAGGGCCTTCTGTCCCGCCTTGGTGATTGCGTAGTATTTGGCTTCCCGGTTGCTCTCCGTCCTTCCCCACCTTCCCTTGATCCAACCATACTGCTCCAGGCGCACCAAGGCTGGATAAAGAGTGCCCTGGTTGAGGTTGAGCAGCCGCTCGGAGATCTGCTCGAGACGCGTGGCAATTTGATAAGCGTGTTGTGCACCCATCGTCGCGAGTGTGCGTAACACGATGAGATCAAGTGTCCCCTGCAGCAGCTGGATTGATCCCTCTTCTTTATTAGACATCCAAGTGGTCTCTCTCTGAAGAAAGACTACGACGTTTCACTTGATTGTCAAGTGGAGGTGGAGTTCGTGCGAAATGACCCGTCGGGGAAGACCCGTAGTCGCTGTTTCGGGGACGAGGATTCTGTCCGGATCGTCGACAACTCGGAAATTGAGGTGGGCCGTCAGTTTGCGATAAATCTCCATATCACTCATTGGGAAATATCCACCCATAACATTCGGTGCGGCCAACTCGGCTCAAAACACGTCACTCATGGATGGTGCGCTCCCAGCGGAGCCCGGGCATTTGGTGAACCCGAAAGCATCGCAAACGGTGCGCATCAAGCTCCGGTGATGGTAGAGCACCTGTGACTTGAAGCCGCGCTTCACTTTGGGGCCAATCACCAGATTAGCAATACGTCCGCCACAACTATTCGAGCTCGAAGCGCTGCAGCGGTCGTCAGTGTGTTTGCCTTCATCCCAGACGATGAAAAGCAGGCCATCGCCGCCTGATTGAAACTCCGGAAGAGCAAGAATTTTGGGAACCTGCTGCGAGAGCCAATGATCAGCCTGGGCGAGCGTACCGTCGTGGGCGTCG
>JBKPSP010000177.1:0-10139 GCA_046735175.1 Acidobacteriota bacterium | reverse complement strand
CAAGAATCCATTGCGGCATGGCCACTCGCGCGTCCACTCAATGCCCCACTCCATCGGACGCACCACGCGATTGTTGTCCACCTGCGTGAGCCGGGTTTCCCAGTTGTGCATCCAGCGGCCGTATAGGGAGCGCATCGGTTGTCAGGATATCAATGCTGCGCTGGTGATGCTCAGCATTCAGCACTCAGCAGTCAGCATTCAGCCCCGAGCGGGCATCCATGAACGCTGGCCAGGATCTCGGAGCCAGAGCCTAAAGTCCAGCGCCGAGACCCAAGAGCTGAAAGCTGAGAGCCGAGAGCTGAGAGCTTACAAATATCTCCTCGGCACTCTCTTCGAAATCGCACACAGAATCTCATATGGAATCGTGTCCGCCAGTTCCGCGTGCTCGCGAGCATCCACACTCAGTCCATCAACCGACCCGAGCAACACCACCTCGTCCGCAACTTCCACCCCGGGTATTCCGGTCACATCCACCATGGTGAGGTCCATGGAAATCCGCCCGACGATCGGCGCATAGTGCTCGCGCACAATCACGCGGCCGTCAACAGAAAGTCCACGGTTCAGCCCATCCGCATAGCCAACCGGAAGGATAGCAATTCGCGAAGGTGCTTTCGTCACGTAGGTGCCGCCGTAGCCGAGCGCCTGGCCCGCGCGCACATCACGAAGCGTGAGGATTCGTGTCTTCCAGGTAAGCACCGGCTTCACGCTGAGTTTAAGTCCCGCCCCGCTTACCACGCGCCCCGCCCGCTCGAACGGCAAGTGATATCCGTAGAGCGCGAGCCCCGGCCGCACCATGGTGTTCCAGCTCTCGTGATGCGAAATAACAGCCGAAGTGTTCGCCGCGTGCACCAGCGGAGGATCGAACCCATACTCCCGCAGCACTCGCCGTGCGTCTTTAAATACTTTGAGCTGATCGCCCACCGATGGCGCATCCAGAACTTCCGAAGAAGCCAGATGCGTGGCGAATCCCTCAACCTTCAAATGCGACGCCGCGCGCAACCCTTCACAAATTGCCGGCAACTGTTCTGGCGTGCACCCCAGGCGACCCATGCCGCTATCAAGCTTCAGATGAATTGCATGCTGCCTGGCATCCAACCGAGCGGCCGCGCGTTCCAGCAACTCGATCTGTCCCAACTCCCAAACGGTGGGCGTCAGTTCAAGCCGGACAATCTCTTCTTCCTCGCCGCGCCAGAATCCCGTCATCAGAAGGATTCGCGTCGCGATACCTTCTTCGCGCAGCGGGATCGCCTCGTCGAGTGACGTGACACCCAGCCAGCTCGCGCCTTCCTGCTCAAGCGCCCGCGCACATTCGACCGCACCATGCCCGTACGCGTACGCCTTCACAACCGCACACACAGTGACTTCGTCGCCGACGTACTTCCTAATCGCCCGGAAATTCTGCCGCAGCGTGCCGACAGACACCTCTGCCCAGGTTGGCCGAGTGGCGGCGCGTTTGGCGATTTCGATCGTAGCCACTGCTGCGATTATAGTGCGCCTGTGCGAACGGTTCAGGTTACCGCCGTACGAGGATAAGACTGCGCGCCCAAGCGGATGCGTTCGGAACGGATGGTAAGGGCACGACTTCCAGTCGTGCCGACATGACTGAGGAGAATTCAGGCTTCAGCCGCTGCGGTCGTCGCTATACATTGCCGGACACCGGCGGCTGGCCCTGTTCTTCATGAATGTTTTCCTGGCGAATGCGTTTGCCCTACTGATCCAGGTTGAACTTTACCGTGACCTCCGTCTCCACCGGAATCGCCATTCCATTCAGAAAGTAAGGCCGGTACCTCCATTGGCTCACGGCGTCTCGCGCGGCCTGCACGAGGATGGGATGCCCGCTGATGACCTGGATACGCTCTATACTTCCATCTGACCCGATCATTGCTCGCAACACCACCGTTCCCTGCAATCTGATCTGCCTCGCGATCGGAGGATATGGCGGCTCGACTCGATGAATGAGATTGCCTTCCATCATTACAGAGACGGGCGGCTTGGCAGATGGCTCGGAATGGTGCACGGGTGGTGGGTAATTACCAGATCCGGACAGGATAGTAGTGATACCCTCACGCGTTGCTTCTCCAATTCCGATCGCCGGCTCCGGAATCTGAGCTGGTGCCCCTGGGTCAAGGGCCTTGTGTCCTGTTGGAAACATGAAGGGATGTTGCACCACAATTGGCGCAACCGGAGCCGCTCCTCCCCGCTGCTGAACATGCGCCTGTGTCTCCCTGAAGTGCGGATCGCCAAATGCGATCGGCAGCGCAATCCTGTGCCGCATAAGACCGTCCGGCAAGATCGCCGGCTTGAGCAACGGCAACACAAATGCCGCCGAAACGAGAGTCCCCTGCAACACAAACGAAGCCGTGGCCGTCCACCGCCGTCCATGCCGCACATCTACAACGTCCAATCCTGAAAACATGGCGCGCCTCCGGCAGAAATCTCTGCTGCGGAAACAGACACCGGATCACGCACGCGGGACGCGCGGCAGCGAAAATAAAAAAGCCGCGATTACTCGCGGCTTAAGGAACAAATTTTTCGGAACGGTGTCTTATTACTGCTTTGGCTGAGTCGCAGGCGGCTTCGTGCCCGTCGCAGGCTTGCTGGTTCCAATCCCGCCCGTGCCCGGTTTCGCGGTCGAGCCGGAAGGCGTAGTCGCCTTCGGCTGCGGCGGAGCAGGCACACCCGACTGCACGTTGTACTGGTCCACGATGGTCTTGGTGATGTCAATGGACTGGTTCTGCCAAAGCACCGGGCCTTGAGGCCATTGGTTATTGGCCGAAGTATCTATGATCAAGGCATAGCCGTTGTCGCTGGCGTACTTCACGATGAGTGGCCCCATCTTGCGCAGAATGCGCTGCCCAATTTCGTTCTCCTGATTGCGGGCCTCTTCCTGCAGGTCCTGATTGTTGCGCTCAAGCAGCTTCTGCTTCTGCTCAATCTTCTTGCTCAACTCGGCCTTGGCATCGTCGTTCAAGCTTGAGCCCTGAGTCGTGAGCTGCTTCTTCAGGCTTTCGATTTCGTCGTTCTGGTTCTTCAGCTCCGTCTGCTTGGGCTCCAGCTTCTTGGCGACTTCGTTGCCGTCGCGCTGGCCTTCGTTACTGGCAAAGATGGCGGCCTCAATGTTGATGGTCCCAATCTTCACGCCTGCGCCAGTAGCTAGCGGGGCCGGTGCCGAGCCCGCGGCGCTCGGCGCCGACGGCAAAGCCGCAGAGGAAGCAGGTGGATCGGTTTGGGCCAATGCGAGGCCCGACGTAAGCACCGCAATGACGAATAGTGAACGCATGAGCGTAAGTTTCATGGGTTAAACAACTCCTTGGGATACCGCTTCAAATTTTTCGAAGTCTGATTTTTCTAACTGGATTCGCTCTGACGCTCAGACAGCCGCGCCACACCGCGCTTCCCTGTGAGCATCCGTAGGATAGGCTGATTCAATCTTCACGACGCGCTGTTGACTACGCCCCTCGCGCCCGACCAGCCTCTCTGGTGTGGATGCATCATTATAGAAATTGGGCGATATAGGCGTCAAACAAGGTGGTAAAAATGCGCAAGGCAGCCATCTCTGGCTGCCCATGCAAGAAGAACCTTCTCCGTGGACCGACTACTTCGGCGGGGTCGTCGAAGGCGTTGTGGCCGGCTTTGATCCGGTGCCGGTTCCCGATGGTTTGCTTGTTCCCAACGGGGGCTGCGCGTTCGGCTGTGTCGGCGCCGCAACTCCCGACTGAGCATTGTAGGCATCTACGATCGGCCTGGTAATGTCGAGCGGCGCGGAGTAAAGCACCGGGCCGTTCGGCCACTGCGCCGAGGTGTCGATGACCATGCCAAGATTGTTGTCCTGGATGTACTTCGCAATGATTGGCCGCATCTTCTGCAGAATGCGCTGACCAATCTCGCCCCGCTGGTTGTTGAAGTCTTCCTGTGCGTCCTGCGCGTCGCGCTGCAGCGCTTTCTGTTTCTGCTCTACTTGCCGCTGCAGGTCAGCTTTCTTATCGTCGGTCACGCCCGCAGCAGTCTGCTGCTTCTTCAGCGCGTCAATCTCAGCTTTGCGATTGTTGAGCTCGGTGCTCTTGGGCGTGAACTTCTTATTGAGCTCGTCGAGGTCCCGCTGGCCCTCGTTGGTAAGGAAAACCGCCGCCTCGATATTGATTCCGACAATCTTCGCGTTAAGGTTCAGCGGCACGGGTGCCGGGTTGGCTGCCGCGGCAGGCTGGTTCGCGCCCGGCGTCGCAGGCAGTTGGGCTGAAGAAGAAGGCGTGGAGTTCGTCTGGGCAAGAGCCGCAAAGCATGTCAGTGCGGCCATAGCCATCAGCGAACGGATAATCGTAGATTTCATCGGTTAAGAAACTCCTTGAGTTCGAAGCAAACTAATATTCCCTGGCCAGTATTCTCTAAAAACCAACAACCATCAACCAACAACCAATAACCAACAACCGGTTTCTAGAACGTCGTTCCCACACTGAACCTGAACGTCTTGCGCGGCTCTCTCAGCAGATATCGCGGCGAAAACGTATTTCGTGCCAGCGCAAACGTGTAATCTCCGGCAGCGCCGGCCGGGAACATGTCGCGGGTTACGGGAATTGGCGATTGGCTGCGGTCGTCCAGGCGAAGTGGGTTGTAGGCCCAGTAGATTCGGAACGGCGCGTTTACGACTGGCAGAAAGACTTGCAGCTCCAAACCGGTCGACGCTCGTGGCGTCCAATTCGACGATCCCAAAGGCGAGAGCTCCTGGCTGAACTGAAACGACTTCGTCCCCACGCAAGTCTGGTTGAACGGATCGAGTTCGGGGCAGCCGAACTGCTGGCTGTTGATTTGCGTGAATTGCCCGTTGTTGATGCGCAGCTGCGACTTCCGCAAAATGGGATCGAATCCGAAATCGAAGAACGGCGCAATGGCAACAGGTCCCGCGATTGTGATTCGATATTCGGCATTTCCCACCAGGCTAAGGTCGCCGCCAGGAAACGTGATCTGTTCGACCGGAATCGGAATCCTGTAGCAGTTCGGTTCGTTTCCGGTTACGCACGATCCTTGCGGCGCGGGAATGAGCGGATTCTTTACCACAAAAGTATTGTCGGGGTTTCGCAACGCGATAACCGACGAAGAGGGCAGGAACGCCACCGGCGAAACCGACCGGATGTCGAAGCCGCGAATGTCGTTTTCGCCGCCCATGTAGAAGCGCTGGAATGGAGGAGACACCAGGCCGCCATATCCGCTGATGAAAGACACAAGACCGTGGATACCGATGGTGTTGTGCCGGTTCTGCATGGGGATGAAGTGCTGATAGTCGACATACGGACGGATCGTACGCACGGTCCCGCCGAGTCCAGCAATGTCCGCGGCCAGCGTGTATCGGCTCCCAGAATGCGGATACAGGCCCGCGTCCAGGCTGTTCTTAGAAAAATCCAGCAGGATCTTGCTGGTCACGATGCCGTTGAGCGCGCTCGGTCCACTCAGCCCGCTGAAGGCAAGGTACTGAAACAGGTTTTTGGAAGCGGTCGTCAGCGCAATCAGCGACGACACATCGTACGAGTAGGTCGCGCCTATACGCTTAAACGACCGGTGCAGCGGATAGGAGGCCGAGAGCGTGAACCCCTTGCTCGTCGTCGTGTAATTCTGCAAGCTCTGCAACTGCGCAGCTGACACGTTCAGCACCTGACCGGTTAACAATGCGCTTTGCCGGGCCTGATCGTAGATCAACTTGCGGCCATAAACGCTGAACCCTGCGGTGATTGGCCGATCAAACAGGTACGGCTCGGTGAAGCCGAACATAATGTCGCGCTGCAGGCTGCCGATGTTGGCCTGCACAGTTAGCGTCTCGCCAAGGCCAAGAAAGTTGTTGGTGCTGTAACTCAGGCCGATGAATGACCCGGCCAGGCCGCTCACGCCTCCTGAGAGGCCGATCTGGTTCTTGCCCTTTTCTTTCAGCTTCAGCGTCAGGTCAACCAGGCCGTTTTTCTCGTCCAGGTGCCGGTCGGTAACGTTGGGATCTTCGGGCTTGAGCTGTTCAAAGAAAGACAGCTGGTTTAGCCGTTGCAAGCTCAGCTTCCAGTACCGCTCGTTGTATTGCTGCCCTTCCTCGATGGCCAGTTCGCGCCGGATGACCTTGTCCCGCGTCGTCGTGTTCCCCTGAAATTCGATCCGGCGAACGTAGAATTGTTTGCCCTCGTCAACCTCAATGTTCCACGTTACCGTCTTCTTGGCCTCATCAAACGTTGGAACCGGAACGGGCGTGTAATTGATGAAGCCTTGCGTCCCGTAAGCGTCCTTCAGGTTTTCAAGCCCCTTGGCAAACTTCTGCCGCGAGAACACGTCACCATCCTTGAGCGGAAACACGCTGCGGAGGGCTTTGCTGTTGTTGAGAGTTTTGTTTCCCGTAAAGGTGATGGCCGCCAGGCGGTACTGATCGCCTTCTTCAATCGGCACCGTGATGTCGATCGTTTTTCCCGGTCCGTGCTGTAGCAGCGGAATGTGGAACCCGGTGTGCCCGGTATCGCGGATCTGCGTCTTGGGATCGCCGACGACAGCTTTGAAATATCCTTTGTTCTGTTCCGCCTCGCGCACCAATTCCATATCATCTTCCAGCTTGGTCGCGTCGTAGGTCTTGGCAAACAGGTTTTCGAGGAAAATCGAGTGCGGAACCCCAATCGGCCGCGAAAAGCGCATGGCATGACGCAACTCGCGGCTGCTCACATGCCGATTCCCCTCAAACCGGATCCGCCCCACCTTCACCTTCGGCCCTTCGCGGACAACGAACGTGACCCCAACCGACGCCGGCGGAATCGGTCGAATCTCCGTGCGGATGGTCGCAAACTGGTGCCCGTGTTCAGCCAGCAGCCCCTTAATCACGACCTCGGCGTGCTTGATCTTGGTGGGATCGTATTGCGACTGGGGCGAGAGCCCCACCTTAGCTTCCTTGAAGCGGTCCAGAATGTCGCTCTTGGAGATCGCATTGATCCCCAGGTAGCTGATGTCTTTGATCCGCGGCCGCTCCTTCACATAAACATGCAGGATCCATCCCTTCGCGGTCGCCTCGCGTTCGAGGCGGATGTCCTCGAAGTAGTTCGTGTTCCACAGTGAGTTGAAGTCGCGCTCGATCGCGTTCTGGTCGTAAACATCTCCAGGACGGGTAAAAATGTGAGCGCGAATGGTTTCGGCGGGAACGCTTCGATTTCCGTGGATTTCGATCGCGCTGATAACGTCAGGTTGCTGCTGTTGGGCCAGCACTCGGGACGGGAAAATTCCCAGAACCGCGACCGCGAGCACCGCAAGCCCAGCTGAACTCTTTCGGAATGATGAAGATGCAAGCACGGCGAGGAATCTTGCCGGACGCCCATGCCTTCCGCCCCACACAAATACAGGGCTATCCTGATCAACGAATGGAATCGTCACTACCTCAATCAGCTGGAGTTATGGAAAACCGCAATTATACGGTAGAGTCGCGAAGAGCGTCCAAGAACCGGTGATCAGTGGGCGGTTGTCGGTGATCGGTTCTCACTGACCACCGACAACTGACCACCGACTACCCTCTAAAAAAGCTCCACTTCAACCAAGACGGAATAAAACGTGGCAGAGTTGCCTATGTCGGTGAGTTTTTCGGAGGTGAGCACGTTGATGTTGCGATTTCCGGGTGTAAGTTTTGCCCAGTTCAGTTTGGCAGCTACCACGCCCGCTGAAACTCGCCCGTCGACCTTCGCCTTGAGCTGAATTTCGCCACGCCTGTTGAACACGCGGACCGTGTCGCCGTCGCGGATCTTTCGCGCTTCGGCGTCCTTCGCGCTCATCTCGAGCAGGCCAACCTCCTCCATCGCCTGCACGCTCGGCAGATTCGTGAACGTCGAGTTCAGGAAATTGTCAGCCTTCCGCGCCAGAAGTTCCAAAGGGAACGCCTTTGCGTTCGCAGTATGGCGAGATTCCTCCGGCGGCACGAACTCCGCAACCGGATCGAGCCCCTGCTTCTTAAGTTCTTCGTTATAAAGCAACGCCTTCCCGCTCGGCGTCCGAAAGTTGCCATTAGCAAAGGGGAGGAAGTATTCCTGCTCACGTGGGGACGGGCGCCCTCGCCCGTCCGGTGGAGCGAAGCTCCGCGAGAAGTCTAGCCGCACGTGTGCTTCGTTTTCCAGCCTCTCCCTAGTAATCCCCTCCAACCACGGATTCTCCGACTCCAGCGCCTGCTCCATCATGTCTTCAACCGAATCGCGGAAGCATTCGTCCTCAAATCCCATGCGCTGCGCAAGCTCCCGAAACAAGTCCACGTTCGACTTGCACTCTCCCAGCGGCTCGATCGCCTGATTCGAAACCTGCAGATAATAATGACCGTACGCGGTCTGCAGTTCCTTATGCTCGAAGAAAGTGGTTGCCGGAAGAACGATGTCTGCGTAGTCAGTCGTATCCGTGAAGAACTGCTCATGCACCACCGTGAACAGGTCCGGCCGCATCAGCCCGCGAATCACCGCATTGTGGTTAGGACATACCGCCGCCGGATTCGAGTTATAGACAAACAGCGCCTTCACCGGCGGATCATTCACCTCATTCAGCGCCTTGCCCAGCTCCACCATGTTGATGGTCCGCGCCGGACGCCCGAGTGACTTGAGCATAAGCTCCGGTCGCTGCAGCGCATCATTGTTCAAACCGAACGATCCGCTGGTCGAAAGTTGAAATCCCCCGCCAACTTCCTTCCACGATCCCGTAATGCAGGGAAGCATTGCCACCGCTCGCGACGCCATGCCGCCATTCTGTGACCGCTGAATGCCGTAGTTCATGCGAATCACCGCCGGTCGCACCGTCGCGTACTCGCGCGCAAGCTTCTGAACTTCGGCGGCACTCATGCCAGTCCAGCGCGCAACTTTTTCCGGCGTATATTCCTGCACTTTGCCGCGGAGCTGCTCGAAACCTTCCGTATGTTTCGCAACGTAATCCGCGTCGTAAAGATTCTCGTTGATGATGACGTGCATCATCCCCAGCGCCAGCGCCACGTCGGTTCCGGGATTAATGGGAATATGCCAGTCAGCGCACGCCGCCGTCCGCGTGCGATAAGGATCGATCACCACCAGCTTGGCGCCATTCCGCCGAGCCTCTTCAATGAACGGCCACAGATGCACGTTGTTACCGTGAATGTTCGCCGCCCAAGCAATGATGTACTTGGAATGGCGAAACTGCTCAGGTTCGGTCCCAAGCTTCACGCCGTAAACCGACTTGATCCCCTCGCCTCCCGCCTCCGAGCAGATGTTGCGTGCCAGCTGCGAAGCTCCCAGCCGGTGAAAGAACCTCCGGTCCATGGACTCCGAGTTCAGCTTGCCGAGCGTGCCGCCGTAAGAATAAGGAAGGATGGATTCGCTGCCGAATTCGCCAGCAGTGGCGCTTAGACGGCCGGCAATTTCGTCGAGCGCCTCATCCCAGGAAATCCGTTCAAATGCAGGTGTCGGGACAGCCTGTGTGGCTCGGACATTCCTGTCCGAGCCGGGATCTGACGAGGATATCGGAGCTACAGGGTTTGGCCCCTTAGGTCCAACCCGCCGCATCGGATACAGCACCCGATCCGGCGAATACACCCGGTCCAAATACTTCGCCACCTTCGCGCACAAGAACCCGCGCGTAACCGGATGCGCCGGATCCCCTTGAATCTTGACCGCCTTATCACCGTCAATCGTGATCAGCACGCCGCAAGCATCCGGGCAGTCATGCGGACAGGCAGCGTAAACAACTCGCTTCATGAAACGATTATATGTTGGCTGAAGGAGTTGCTATCAATGGACGACCTGGCCCAACTGCATTGCCCCTTCTCACCGGACAGAACACCGAACAGCACGCTTATCTACTTCCAGGCCAAGCAATCGGGTACTCTGATCTGATGAAGTGCGGTTGCGTCTTGCCGAACCTATTCGTCGGCCCAGCTCCGACGGATGAGGCAGATTTCAAACAATCGCAATTGATGAAAATCACCGCGATTCTAAGCCTTCAGACCGAGGAGGACGTGGTGACCGGGTTAGAAACCTGCCGACGAGCCGCGTCCCAACGAGGCTTAACGCTTTACAACGCGCCAATCGTTGATTTTGATCGTGCTGACCTGGGGCGCAAACTGCGGGATTGCGTTGAACTCCTCAACAACCTTCTTGAGAATGGCGACGTCGTATACCTCCATTGCACTGCAG
>JBKPSP010000176.1:0-9814 GCA_046735175.1 Acidobacteriota bacterium | reverse complement strand
GGCGCTTGGGATCAAATGGGTCGAAGTGAATTCCGTAGTTTGTGGTGACGTCGAGGCCAGTGCTCGTCCAGGTTCCCGCTGACGCACTTTTCGAATAGAGCGCCGTCCAGTTTCCTCCTCCGTCTGTCGTGAGCAGCGTGCGGCCGTAGTCGGTGCCGAGAGCCAGATTTGCATCCTGATCCGCCACACCCAAGGCCAAAGGATTTCCCGCCCAACCGGGTCCGAATCGCGCGGTGATCCAGGCATCATGAAGGTTTGCTGCAGGCTGAGTTTCTTTTTCTTTCCACACAAGCTGCCACGTGCCGCCCGCATCGGTAGTTTTGGCAACTCCGAACCACTCTTCTTTTCTTGTTCGGCGCAAAGCATTGAGCCACGAATCTTCTGCCATGTGTTCGTAAGAAACGTAAGCAACTTCGGGATGATGAAGGCTTGTCGCTACGGCAACTACGCGAGTCCCCTTCCCCGGCAGGTCGTCCTTCTTCCAACTGGAACCCAGGTCTTTTGAACTGTAGAGTCCACTCGAGGCTGTTCCATACAGGACTGCATTTCCCTGGCCATCGAATCCCGCAGAAACATCGGTCAGTTCAGCCGGCGCAGGATGACTTTGAGACGCAGAGCTCTTTCTGCTGAACACCAGATGTTTGCCGGCGACAATAAAGGCACGGTCATTTGCCGGCGAGGCCGGATTAACCCAGAGATGCTCGGCGGTCTCTGGCAACTCGTCGAGTTGCTTCCAACTGATTCCGTAGTCTTTCGAAACAAACATCGCACTGTGTGTGTCTTTTGTTCCGGCGGCGTAGAGAACATGGTTGTTGTCTGGATCTATCGCGAAAGCCGAAATCCTGCCGACCGGATCGGGATCGGCCACGATGGTTTCGTCAGCGTGGTCGGGATTCATGCGGATTTCGTTGATCTTTGAGGGAGCAGGGTAAACCAATTTCCAAGTGGCTCCGGAATCCGAACTGCGCCAGAGCGCTTTATCACCGGCGTAGATGACTTTGGAATCTTTGGGATCGAAAGCAAAGAACTGGACCACGCCGCGCAGGTTGAACATGCGCCAGGTCTTGCCGCCATCGTGCGTGATATAGGCGCCCGTCATGTCACATGCGACGAGCATGGTGTTTGGGTCGTGTGGACTGAAGGTGGGGTGAAACATGGCGCCGCCGCCACCGGGCCCGAGAACGCTGAAACCGCCGGGTCGAGTCTGTGCAGAAATGGGCAAGCAGAGGAGAATCAGGGCAAGCGCTAGTTGTTTTTTGTGCATTGAATGTTTCGTTTACTTTCTATATCTTTCTTTTGCTACTCCAATTGTCTTAGTTTTGTCAATCCAGAATAGGTCCGAGTCGAAAAACATGAACCGGCGAACTCTGTTCAAGAACGTGGCGATGCTCGGAGTTTCGGCCACGGCAGCCGGCGGGCAAGCGGGATCGACGGGCGAATACGCACCGGCGTTCCCGGTTCGCGATCGCCTGGATCAGGGTCCGTTCGACATTGAGCAGGACGACGGCTGGCTCACGGCGCTGTTCACGAGTCCGTCAGAGAAGCCGATACGCAATCCAGGGTTGGGCTTGGTCGGCTACACCTGGGAAGAAAACGGACCGTCTCTTTCTGTGCGGGCCGGCAAAAGATCTCTGGAACAGCAGGTCGAAGAGATTGCCAGCCTTCCCTTCGTTGATGTTCTCTACATCCGGTGCGATTGGCGCAACGTGCAATCGTGGCCCGGGCGCCTGGACCTCGATCCTGTTTGGAAAGTGACGCTCGATGCTGCCAGGCGCCACGGTTTGCGAGTTGCGTTCCGAGTGCAGTTATCGAATCCGGAGTTCCAGCCGCAACAGATCGCGCTACCTGACTTCCTCCGTGCGAAGATTCCGCTGGTGAAAATTGGAGGCCTCAGGCGACGCGGCGACAAAGAATATTTGGAGCCGCGATATGATCATCCCGAGTTTCGCAAGGCGTTCACGGAGCTGAATCAGCTGTTGGCGGCGGAATTCGACGGGAATCCGCTGATCGAATGGATGGACTTGATGCAATACGGATTTTGGGGCGAAGGCCACACCAGCGAACTGCCCAATCCGTTTCCGGACTACTTCGCCGCCGAACGGACGTTCGTTGAACTGACGACCGAACAGTTGGACATCTGGAAGAAGACTCCGCTCGCGGTAAACACACAGCCGGACATCAGCCGCGTTGGTAATCGCCGAATTCTCGATCGGGCGATGCGCGGAGGTGCGTGGTTGCGATCGGACAGCATTCGGGTGGAGGAGCCGATTCAAATAGACGAACTGGCGAACCGGCCCCCATGGCTCGCCTGCATTATGGAGGATGGTGACCTGCGGCAATACGATGTCACTAAGCTTGAGGTTGATTCGTCGCATGTGAACGCAATGGAAAATCGAATGCTGCATGCTCTCGACATGCGCACGAATTATTGGGCGTTGTGGACAGAATCCGACAACCTGAAAACGTACAACGAACGCTACCCTCGCGGTTTTGAGCGGTTGCGCGCGAACCTGGGTTACCGCTTGCGACCCGCTTGGGTTTGGCAAAGAAAGCGGCACGGCACCTCAGAATTGATTGTTTGCGTCGCCAATCGTGGTGTGGCGGGAGTTCCCGGAATTTTATGGGTGCATGTTAGGAGCGCGGATGCTGGCTGGGAACTGCGTGGCGCGCTCGACTCTGGGCATCCTAATGGCGGCGGCCTTCGCGAGTGCTCATTCTTATTGCCCCAGGGGTTCACGGGACAAGTTCACATTTCGGCAAAGATCGAACTCCGGCCTGGAGTGATAAAGCCGGTTGCGTGGGCGTGCGAACAGCAACTGAATTCAGACGGGTCCATCGCACTTGATGTCAGGGGCTTTAACGATGCCGGATGGCGCAAGGGAATTTAGTGGCGACCGACGGCCTTGCGACGCCACCTGCGAAGCCTGGCGTCATTTCGCATTTGCGATGGTGGATCGCGGCGGTTTTGTTTGCGTCCACGATCATCAACTATCTCGATCGGCAGACGCTTTCTCTCCTCGCACCGTATCTGAAGGTCCAGTATCACTGGACTAACACCGATTACGCCAACATCGTGATAGCGTTTCGCGTGGCATACACCATCGGCCAGACTGCGTTCGGACGGCTGATGGATAAAATCGGCACGCGGCGGGGGCTGACCCTGACGGTCGCGTGGTATTCCCTGATCTCTGTGCTCACGCCGTTTGCACGCGGACTACTCAGCTTTGGTGCGTTTCGTTTTTTGCTTGGCGCGGGCGAGTCGGCGAATTGGCCCGCGGCGACGAAAGCAGTTTCAGAGTGGTTTCCCAAGCAGGAGCGAGGTTTAGCCACTGCGTTTTTCGATAGCGGATCGTCGGTTGGCGGCGCATTGGCGCCTTTCATCGTGCTTTCAATTTATTTCCGTTGGGGATGGCGCCCCGCAGTGGTCGTGCCCGGGCTTCTGGGATTCCTCTGGATATTTGTATGGCGGAGTGTGTACCGCCACCCGGACAATCATCCGCGAATCTCAGCGGAAGAACGAGACATGCTCGCACGGGACAAGAGCGACCTGGCGATCAAAGAAACGCCGCGTCCACGCTGGCGCGATCTGCTCAGCTTGCCGCAGACATGGGGAACGATCATTGCACGCGCCTTTACCGATCCGGTGTGGTTCTTCATTACCGATTGGTTTCCGATTTATCTCGTGGCGAAGGGTGTGGATTTGAGGAGTGGATTTGTTGCAGTCTGGGTTCCTTTTATCGCGGCAGACCTGGGCAATTTCTCCGGCGGCATTGTGTCGGGATGGCTGATTAAGCGCGGATGGCCACTCGGCGCGGCGCGCAAGGCGGTTGTAATAGCCGGCGGCATCGGTGTTCTGCTGCTGATTCCGACAATTCTGACTACCAACTTATTTGTGATTACGCTGCTCTTCGCGCTGGCAACATTTTCGTACGCGGCGTTCAGCACTATCGCGAATGTGCTGCCTTCTGATCTCTATGAGAGTGGCTCGGTAGCAACCGTGAGCGGACTCGGCGGCACCGGTTCGGGAATTGGAACCATCATCGCGTTTAAATTGATCGGGCGCTATTCGGACCTGCGCGCGGGCATGGCGACGCATGTATTCGATCCCATTGTGATTGTGGCCGGACTGATTCCTTTTGTTGGCATGATCCTGGTGCTGCTGCTGGTGAGGAACACCAACGCGACTAAAGCGGGGCTTGTGCGGCCTATTTGAGATAAGACTCCACCGTTTCAGGTTTCAGCAATGCCGCCGAATTTTTGTCGAGATAGATTGTCGTATTGGAATGTGTTCGTAAGATCGACGCGGGCGCGTTCGGGCTGATTTCGCCCTGAAAGCACTTTGCGACAGCACTGGCTTTGCGAGCATTGGGCACGATACACAAGATCTGCTTGGCTTTGAGAATTTGCCGAACTGTCATCGAAATCGCGCGACGCGGCACTTCTTCAAGACTTTTGAACCATCCTTCACCGAGTTGCTGGCGCCGGCAAGCTTCGTCGAGCTCGACGACAATGTATGCCGCGTCGTTTTCAAAATCCGCCGGAGGATCGTTGAATGCGAGGTGACCATTCTCGCCTACGCCAACGAAGGCTATGTCAATCGGCGCTTTTTGAATTTCGGCTGTGGTTTGAGCGATAACCACTGAGACATCGACTCCGCCGTCAAGCAAGTGATATTGCCTAAGCCCCACTTTGTCTATCAGGCGTTCTCGCAGATATTTCCGAAAGCTTGCCGGATGCGTCGCGGAAATCCCGATGTATTCATCGAGATGAAACATCTCGACGCGTTGCCAATCGATGTCAGAAGCTCTAGTGAGTTCCTCTAAGAACTCGAATTGCGATGCCCCGGTTGCGGCAATGATACGAGCACGGCCCTGTTTTTCGATCGCCAGCCGAAGGGCGGCTACGGCATCTTTGGCGGCTGCTTTGGCAAGTTGGAGCTTGTCCGGGAAAACAACGATCTGCATTTTCAGTATCGTCCTTCAGGGCTTTCGGTTGTCAAAATAAAACGACAGCATTCGCAAGCAAACGAAATAGGGTGCTGTAAGATAGCACGACCGGTTTTTGTGAATCAAACCACACGCTTCATGCAATGCCAATAACCACTGTCCCAGAGCTGGAAGACGTTCTTTCTACCCCGACGCCCGCTGATGTCGCAGCTGCGAAAGAACTGAAGGGCGACGTTCTTATCCTGGGAGCGGGCGGGAAGATGGGCCCTAGCCTGGCGAAGCTCATTCGCCGCGCGATTCTCGAGTCGGGTCGGCCCACACGAGTGATCGCCATTGCGCGCTTTTCGGATTCGCTAATCGGACGCGATCTTGATGCGTTGGGCGTTGAGACCATCGGTTGCGATCTACTCGAGCCGGGAGTGCTCGGCAAACTTCCCGACACCGAGAATGTGATCTTCATGGCGGCGAGAAAGTTTGGCACCAGCGGCTCTGAGTACCTGACCTGGGCAATGAATACTCTTCTGCCGGGATTAGTCGCGGAGCGATATAGGTCTTCTCGGATCGTTGCGTTTTCGACCGGCAACGTGTACGGGGTTGTGCCGGTCGGGTCAGGTGGTTCGACCGAGGATTCGTCAGTCGCTCCTGTCGGTGAATATGCGCAATCAGCGCTGGGGCGCGAACGGATGTTCGAATATGGCTCCAGCGAATGGGGAACGCCAGTTGTACTGCTCCGCCTTAATTATGCGGTCGAGCTACGCTATGGCGTGCTCGTCGACATTGCGGATGCGGTGTTCAATCGCCGCTCGGTGGATTTGCGAATGGGACATGTGAATGTAATCTGGCAGCGGGATGCGAACTCGGTTTGCTTCCGTTCGCTGGCTCACTGTGCTTCACCACCTCTGATTCTGAACGTTACAGGACCGGAAATACTTTCGGTGCGTGAGATCGCGAATGAGTTTGGGCGGCGCTTTGGAGTGGTGCCAACATTCGAAGGTGAGGAAGCGAATGAGGCCTTGCTGAACAACTCTGCAAAAGCTGTGGCGATGTTTGGACAACCAACCGTCAAGCCAGACGAGATGATCGACTGGATCGCACACTGGATCGCACATCGCAATCCGCTGCTGAATAAGCGCACTCATTTTGAAGTGGTCGACGGAAAGTTCTGATGAACGTACGCGAGCGATTGAAAGAAGGGCTGGTGATTCCGGCGCATCCGCTGGCGCTCACGGCTGAACGCAAGTTGGATGAGAAGCGCCAGCGGGCCTTGACGCGGTACTACCTTGCTGCTGGCGCTGGTGGGATTGCGGTAGGCGTTCACACCACGCAATTCGAAATTCGCAACCCTGAGTTCGATCTGCTCAGGCCGGTGCTGGAGTTAGCTGCGGAAGAAACTCGTGGTCTGGAAGTCGTCAAAATTGCCGGGGTTTGCGGTGAGCGAAGACAAGCGCTGGCGGAAGCCGAACTTGCGAAGTCGCTCGGGTATGACGCCTGTCTGTTGAGTTTGTCGGCGCTTAAAACGGCAAGCAATGCCGAACTGCTCGATCACTCCCGCGCGATAGCTGCAACTATTCCCGTGGTCGGATTTTATCTTCAACCTGCAGTGGGCGGCCGAGTGTTGCCGTATGAGTTCTGGCGTGAATTCGCGGAGATTCCGGAAGTCGCCGCCATCAAGATGGCTCCGTTCAACCGTTATCAAACGCTCGATGTCATACGTGCGGTCATCGAGAGCGGTCGTGGCGACGAGATCGCGCTTTATACCGGAAATGACGACAACATTGTTATCGACCTGTTGACCGAGTTCAACTTTGGAGGGAAGCGCGCACGCATCGTTGGCGGACTGCTGGGGCATTGGGCAGTGTGGACGCGTGGCGCTGTCACCCTTCTGGATTGCATCAAGCAGCAGAACACGGCAATTTCACCGGAATTGCTCACAACAGCGCAGCAGGTCACAGACATGAACGCGGCGATCTTTGATCCCGCGCATCAATTCCGCGGATGCATCCCGGGCATACATGAAATTCTTCGCCGGCAGGGGCTGCTTTTGGAGCGGTGGTGCCTCGATCCTAACGAAGAGCTATCGCCACGGCAAAGTGAGGAAATCGATCGGGTTCTCGCCAGTTACCCACACCTGTGCGCGGCGGATGATCAACTGATCCGAGAGCATCTGGACGAGTGGCTGAAATAGCGGAAACCGTTCTAACCAAATTCAAAGCCTGCAATCGCATAGATAAATTCATCTCTGCCGCCGAATGGTTCTCCGCGAGACATTCGCAGCAGTCGGCGCTGCGGAACGAAGCCAAATTGTTTTGCTAATGCAACAGCATCATGGTTTTCGAGCAGAATGTCCCAATACCAGCCATTCGCAGAGGGCGTTCGCAATCCGAATTCGAGTAACTGCCGCGCTGTACGTTTTTCCCGTCCGACCCAAGGCCCTAAATACGACGCATTCC
Source organism: Acidobacteriota bacterium (assembly GCA_046735175.1). Taxonomy (GTDB): domain Bacteria; phylum Acidobacteriota; class Terriglobia; order Terriglobales; family Acidobacteriaceae; genus Gp1-AA145. The sequence continues at coordinate 2,418 of JBKPSP010000176.1, read as the reverse complement.
TTCCTGATCGAGTGAGCAAGTAGCTGCCGGAGATCGAGTAGCATGCGCCTTGTTGAAGCAAGGCCCGCAGCAGAAATGCGCGGTCACCGCCAAAAACGGCGCGATCGATAGTCTCTGCCAACGGAGACAGGTCCCGAGAGCATGTCAACTCAGAATCAGAAGCGAAAGTCGCGGAGCGCATCCAGCGCTCGACAGTCTGTTCTGGAACAAACCCCAAACTTCGATACAGAGGTTCGCCCATTTCAGTGGCGTCGAGCTTTAACGTTCGAATCGCGACTTGATCGGCAATGGCCAGCACGTGGCGAAGTAGCCTGGTGGCCAGACCTTGCCGTCGAAAGTCGGGATGCGTAAGTACCATTCCGATCCATGCAAGTGATCTCTGGTAGCAGAAGAGCGACGCGGTCGCAGCAAGAATGTTTCCTATCTGAATTCCAAAACACCCTACCGGCGCAAGTTTCAATAACAAACTCCAATCGTCGGCGGTTTGGTTCCAGCCGGCAAGCGAGGAAAGCTCAAAAGCCTGAGGGACATCAGCTGGCGTAAGCAGGCGGATTGCGGCGACGTCATTCAACGTGAACTTAACTCGTCAAAGTCTATCAACTCGGCAAAAGGCGGTTGTGTTTTACGGTTCATGCGGCCGGTTGAGGAGTCGGGTGAACCTGCACCTCACGGTCGAAGGCTCCCGCGACCATCCTTATAATTCGAGGCTCATTAGGAGCTCAAGTATGCGCAGGCGAGAATTGATCTGCAGCCTCGGAGCGATCGCGCTCACGAAGGGTTTGGGAAGTGCGATTCCCTCACAAGTGAGTCAAGATGAGCGGCCTTCCTCGACCCGGGCAGCGCAACACTCGGATGCGCTAATAGTCGCCGGTGTGCGTCTGGTCGATTCGCGAATCGCCAAAGCCGCAGCGATCTGGCACACAGCGTGTCTCCTCCTTATCTCTACAATCACGCGGTCAGGACCTTTCTGTTTGCCTCACTAGCCGGCAAAGCCACGGGCCAGAAGTTTGACGCGGAGATGCTTTATCTGGCGTGCATCCTGCACGACCTTGGTTTGACGGAAAAATTTCAGGGAGACCTCCCGTTCGAGATTCAAGGCGCTGAAGCCGCGAAACGGTTTCTTGAAGGAAATGGCTACGACGCCAACAAGGCCGCAGTTGTCTGGGATGGAATCGCCATGCACGCCTCGATGATAGGACACTTCAAACCGCCTGAAGTTAGCCTGGTCGGAGCGGGCGCGGGAGCTGATGTTGGCGGTCCGGATTTTTCCCAAGTCAGCAAGAGCCAGGTGAGGGAGATTCTGACCGCCTATCCGCGGTTTGAATTTACAGATGCTTTTCTCAAGACTTGCGCCGACGTGGTGCGGAAACATCCTGGAAGCGCAGGCCGAAGTTTTATGCGGGACATCGGCGAGCGTTACGTGACTGGCTACAGGCCGCGAAACTTCTGTGACGCGATCAGCGAGGCGCCGTTCACTGACACGAAGGGATAGTCACAAGCTGGTTTCGACTAGTTCCTGCAAGCCGGCGCGATAGCCACGGCTGCATGAAAGTTCCTTCCCGTCTTTGAGTACCACGATGTATTCGCCGCTGTTGACAGGCTGGAGCTCCTTGATGCGCCGCACATTGACAATCGCGGAGCGATGGATACGAACAAAGAGCGCGGGGTCGAGCTTCTCCGCAATTTCACCAATTCCCTTGCGGAGCAGATAGGATTGCTTGCCGACATTGATCTTCACGTAATTGGCGGCAGCTTCGACGTAGTCTATTTCGTCAAGGCCAAGGAAAATCACACGTCCACCGGATCTGATGACCAGGCGGCGGCCTGAAGGCGACTGCCAATTGGCGTTCTGCGACAGAAAGTTGAGTATGCGATGTGTCGCTTCGCGGTCGTTTGCCTTTACCAGCTCTGCCCGTGCGCGGTTCACCGCTTGATGGAGCCGTTCCTGATCAAAAGGTTTCAAAAGGTAATCGAGGGCGTTGGCTTCGAAAGCGCGGACCGCGTGACGATCGAATGCGGTCGTGAAGATGATGATTGGCAGGCTTTCTGGGGGTACTTGATTCAAAACCGCAAAGCCGTCCAACTCGGGCATTTGCACATCCAGCATCAGGAGATCAGGCTTGTGCGTATTCAGCGCATCTAGGATTTCAGCGCCATTCCTGCATTCGGCAAGAATGCTCACGCCGGGTTCGGCAGTCAGCATTAGGCGCAATTTCTCTCGTGCCAGCGGTTCGTCGTCAGCGATAACCACGCGCATGTTTACAGCCCCACTACCTCTTGTTGTTCGTGCATGGCAGCACGAAACGGTATTTCGACGGAGACTTCCACACCATCCCCGGGCTTGGAGCGAATCTCCAGGCGCTGATTGCTTCCATAGAGCGTTCGCAATCGCTCCTGGGTAGCTCTCAATCCCAGACC
>JBKPSP010000175.1:0-51460 GCA_046735175.1 Acidobacteriota bacterium | reverse complement strand
GATATTCCCCTCCGCGAAAGCTCCTGAATGAGGTCCCAGAGCCGTGCCGCTGCTGCAACGTCGAGGCTGCGCGAAGGCTCATCTAGTAGCAAAACTTGCGGTCCCTTGAGCAGAGCGCGCGCGATCGCAAGTCGCTGGTGCATGCCGGAAGAAAACTTCATGACCTGCTTTCCGGCAACATCAGCGAGGCCCACTTCGACTAGAGCGTGTTCCGTGCGGGAGCGGCACTCGCTCCGGGATATGTCTTCCAGCGCGGCAAAAAATTCCAGGTTTTCACGCGCGGTCAATCGGGGAAAGAACGACCTTTCAGAAGCAAGCGCGAACCCGACCTGCCTTCTCACCTGTTGCCCACAAGCGCGCGTCTCAAATCCCGCGACGGTCACGCGGCCTGAATCCGGCAGCAGCAGAGTCGAAACCAGCTTCAGCGTGGTACTTTTTCCGCTGCCATTCGGGCCCAGCAAACCAAGAATCTCACCTGCCCCGAGCTCGAAAGAAACGTTCCTCAAGGCATGAACTTCTTCGCTGACCCAACGGGTGAACAAGGCCCGCTGACGAAAAGTCTTGCTGACGGATTCAAGCGCCACCGCGCTCGTCGATGCAAGTGCAACAGGAGTTACTTCTTTAAGTGGCATTCGCTGTATGAAGATTCTAAGTACGTCCGACGGAGCGAAACCAGAAGAATTGCTGGCGGACATAGTTAGTTCATAGGCTGATGGCATCTCCTGCACGCCTCACGATGAAGGCCCACCCGCATAGCGAGACGGGATCCTCGCGGGAATTTGCAGTGCTGTTTGCTTGCTGCCGCCCCACTCTCGACAGCAACATAATTTCGGAGGCGCTGGCCGTGCCCTTTTCATGGGAAGCTGTGCTGCGTCTTGCTGACCAACACCGGGTAATGCCCGCGCTCTATCAGGCACTGCACGGCCGCGAGGACGTCCCCGCCAGCATTCAAACCGCGCTGCAGGCGCGTTTTCAGAGCAATTCCGTTAAAGCGTTACGGTTTTCAGCGGAGCTGGCGAGGATCGCGGACGCGTTTCGTAAGACCGGTATCGAGGTGCTGGCGCACAAAGGCCCGGCGCTCGCGCAGTTCCTGTACGGAGATGTCGCGCTTCGCCAATTTGGCGACTTGGACCTGCTCGTCCGTCCGCGCGACGTGCCTGCAGCTATCGCCACCCTGCGCCAGGCAGGATACGAACCGCAGTTGCAGCTTTCACCGCGGCAGTCGCGCGCCTACCTGCGCTCAGGATACGAGTACGTGTTCGGACTCGTAGCACAAAGAAATCTCCTCGAATTGCAATGGCGAATCGTGCCGCGGTTCTATGCCGTTGACTTAAACCTCGACGCGATGTTCGAACGTTCAGTCCGGCTTGCGGTTGAAGGAGTCCGCTTGGAAATTTTGTGGCGCGAAGATTTGATGCTGGCGCTATGCATCCACGCGGCAAAGCATGGTTGGGAGCAACTGGGAATGCTGCGGGACATCGCAGCGCTGGCCGCCTCGGGAACTTATTGGCACCAGGTTTCGGCCGCGGCCCGGCAAATTGGCGTTTACAGGATCGTTTGCGTTTCGATGCTGCTGGCTGAACGGCTTGGCTGCGTTCCGGCGCCGGACATGCTGTCGGAAAAAGAAACTCGTGCCTCGAAAGTAATCGCGGATCGCGTGATCTCCCGGCTGGTTGCGGGCGAGCAAATCAATCCGGAGTCGTTCCGCTATTTTTGCGAATGGTGCCAATACCGCGAACGGTGGCGGGACCGCACGCGCTTCATCTCTCGGCTCGCCCTGACCCCGAGTGTTGGCGAGTGGCAAAGCGTCGGATTGCCCGATACGCTATTCCCCCTTTATCACGCTGTCAGGATCGGCCGGCTCGGCTGGCGTGGAGTGAGCAAAACCATCTTCCGAAGCACGCCCGCGGAGACCTAGCTTTCCATCTGTCGTTCATCTTTGCGCCGTGCTTCGGAGCGCTTCCCGAACAACCTCTGCCAGGTGCAGCGCACGGCGTCCGGTCGACTGCTCGATCTGCTCGCGGCAACTGAAGCCATCGGCGATGATGAGACTCTCCTTGCTGGCACCACGAACTGCCGGGAGCAACTCAAGCTCTCCAATGGCGATCGACACATCATACTTTTCCTTCTCGAAGCCAAATGCGCCAGCCATGCCGCAGCAACCCGGCGCCGGCATTTCGTAAGCGATACCCATCCGCTTCAGAACAGATTCTTCATCATTCATCTTCATGATGGACTTGTGGTGGCAATGGCCATGCACGAGTGCTGACCGTGCCAGCGGCGGCAGTTGAAAATCCGGAGTCTTCTGCTCCAGGAATTCACTCAAGAGGAAGACCTGCTGCGAAAGCTTTTGTGCGCGCTCATCGTCGGGAAAAAGATTCAGCATCTCATCGCGAAAAACTGACGCACAGCTGGGCTCGAGCACAACGATCGGTATCCTTTGCGCAATTTCGGACTCCAGGAGATCGAGCGCCTCAGTCAGATAGCGTTTGGCGCGATCCAGCATCCCGAAGTCGTAGAGCGGGCGGCCGCAACAAACGTTCGCTTCGGGAACCCGCACGTTCCATCCCGCCGCCTCAAGAACTTGAACCGCAGCAATCGCTATCTCCGGATGGAAGTAGTTGTTGAAGGTATCAGGCCAGAGTAGAACAGAGCGAGCTCCGTTGCTGTCTGCCTGTGTGGGTCGGCTACCCCTGTTCGACCGGCCCGAGAACCAACTGCGAAAGTTTCGCTTCGCTATTGCAGGAATAGTCCGATTGGAGTGAACACCAACCAGACGCTTGGCCAACCCACCCAGCAATGGACCTCGCGCGAAAAGATTCGCCAGCCAAGGCACGCCCGACGCAAGCCGCGCCCAACGGCCGATCTGGCCGAACGCGTAATGCTCAAGGGGACGAGATCGCCCGCCGAAGTGATGCGCCAGAAACTCGGCTTTGTAAGTCGCCACATCGACGTTCACCGGGCAGTCGCTCTTGCATCCTTTGCATGAAAGGCACAAGTCCAGCGCGGATTTCACATGCTCATCCCGCCAGCCATCGCGGACGACCTCGCCGCGACTCATTTCCCAAAGCAAATGCGCGCGGCCACGAGTTGAATGCTCCTCCTCACGCGTCACCCGGAAGCTGGGGCACATCACGCCGCCTTCATACTGCCGGCACTTGCCGACCCCGACGCAGCGCAGAGAAGCTTCCGCGAGGCTGCCGTGATCCTGCGGGAACTTGAAGTGCGTTTCAGGATGCCAAGATGCCTGATTCACTCCCAGCCGCAAGTCGTCCACCATTCGATTCGGCCGCACGACTTTGCCCGGATTCATCTTGCATTGCGGGTCCCACAGCGACTTGAACTTCTGAAATGCTTCCACCAGTTCCGGCCCAAACATCTTCGGCAGGAGTTCAGCGCGCGCCTGCCCGTCACCGTGTTCGCCGGAAAGAGAACCGCCGTACGAGACCACTAGGTCCGCGGCTTCATCCATGAATTTTCGAAACTTCTCAATGCCCTCGCCCGATTCCAGGTCAAAGCTGATGCGATTGTGTGCGCAACCGTCGCCGAAGTGTCCGTAAACCACGCAACGATAACCGTACTGATCGGTAAGCTTTCGCAGGTCGCGCAAGTAGCCGCCCAGCTTTTCGGGCGCAACCGCAGCATCCTCCCAGCCTTCCCAGGTCGGCGGTTCTCCCGGGACGCGCGAAACCGCGCCCAGAGCCGATTCCCGAATGTCCCAGACTCTTCTCGCCTGACTTCTATCAGAAAGCAGGCGACACGACGCTCTCCTGCCTAAACTATCAATCAGACACCGAGCCTGCGACTCCGCGACAGGAATGCTGTCCGCGCCAAACTCAGCGAGCAGCCATCCGCCGCCTTCGGGCAGAAGCACAAGCCCTTCGGGGTTCATATTCTTGCGCCGGGTAAAGTCGATCAGAAGGCCGTCCATGCCTTCTAGTCCGATGGGGCCATGCGACAAAACTTCCGGCACCATGTCTGCTGCTTCGAACACATCGCGGCAACCAATCGCGAGCAACACACGCGCTTGCGGACTTTCCACCAGGCGGCAAGTCACTTCCAGGACTGTGACGCACGTTCCTTCCGAGCCGACCAGTGATCGTGCTACATGAAAGCCATTCTCAGGCAGCAGAAAATTCAGGTTGTAACCCGACACGCGGCGAGGAATATTGGGGAATTTCTGGCGAATCAGATCACCGTAGTGATCTCGAATGGCCTTCAATCCGCTGTAGATCTTAGCGCGCCGTCCGCCTTCATGAATTACGGCATCCAGTTGCCGTTCATCCGTAGCCCCCACGCGAAGGCGAATGCCGTCATAAGTGAGAACTTCAAGTTCCTCGATGTTGGAATCTGTTTTCCCCGCCATGATCGAGTGCACGCCGCAGGAGTTGTTCCCCACCATGCCGCCGATCGTGCAGCGGCTGTGGCTTGCGGGATCAGGGCCGAAAGTGAGTTTGTGCTGTTCGGCAGCGGCCCGCAGGTGATCGAGAATGACTCCCGGCTGCACGCGAGCGATGCGCTTCCCGGGATCAACTTCGAGAATCTGCGCCATGTACTTAGAAAAATCGAGAACGACCGCTACGTTGCAGCACTGGCCGGCAAGCGAAGTTCCTGCTCCCCGGCAAAGCAACGGCGCACCGTGTTCGCGGCAGGTTGCGACCGCGGCGAGGACATCGTCGTTGTCTCGCGGAGTTACAACGCCAATGGGAATCTGCCGATAATTCGAGCCGTCGGTCGCGTAGAGAGCGCGGCTGCCATTATCGAAGCGAACCTCGCCACGAATGTGGCGGCGAAGAGCAGATTCCAGCGCGAGGGAGTCGATGCCCGGAGGCATGAGTAAAGATACACCGAGCAGTCAGCACTCAGCATTCAGCAAAAACAAAAGGGCGCGGCGTTCCTCGACTAAACCTGGATGAAGCTGCGAAGCAGCGTAAGAATGCAGCCCAGGGCGTAAGCCCTGGGAATCTGTGAGATGAGCTAGCCCCGAAGGGCGAAAGATTCAATCGCTGACTATCCGACTCGATAGCTCGTCTGCGGCACGGAAGGCGCCAGTCTGCCCTGCGGTCGCGACGAATAATCAGTCAGGCTCAACACCAGCAGCAACAGCAGCCAGAACACCGCCGCCATGAGGATGGCCTTGGTCATCTTCTCGCTGGTGTATTTCACGTGCATGAAGATCAGGACAACGAGGGTAGCTTTGAACGTCGCAATCCCCAGCGCGACAACCGTATTGGCCTTCCCGAGATCAACTGTCGCCACCCACGCGGTCAGCACCGTGCAGACAATAAGAATTGCCCAAATCAGCCAATACAGCCTGGCAGAAACGATATGTGCGGAATGTTCAGACATTTTCCTGCCTCAAGCTCCACGCCGATCGATCAGATAGAGCAACGGGAAAAGATAGATCCAGACAATATCTACAAAGTGCCAATACAGGCCTGCGATTTCTAATGGCGTATGGTACTCGGGGGTAAAGCGCCCTTTGTGCGCCATCCAGGTGATCACGATGAATATGCCCACGCCGACGATCATGTGGATCGCGTGCATGCCCGTCATGGCGAAGTAAAGTGAGTAGAAAAGTTTGGTGCGCTGCTGGATTTCGGCTTGTCTCTGCCGAAGCTTGACTGGATCGTTCTGGACCTTGTCGAGCCCCAGCAACTCCGTGTTGCCCTTCTCGTTGGTTAACGCTCCTTCGCCGGTGATTACGTTGTAGTCGAACGTGGGGATGTGGTGCTCGCGATACTTGTCGCCCCATTCTTTCGTCTTGATTCCCAGGAACGCCAGACCGAACACCAGCGTCAGCAGCAGCATCCGCACCTGCATCTTGCGGTTTCCCAACTGTGCCGCACGGACAGACATCGCAACCGTCAAGCTGCTGCAAAGCAAAACGGTCGTGTTGAAGGCGCCAATTCCGAGGTTCAGAGTCCTGCTGGCCGCCGCAAACTCCTCGAAATACCAGCGGCGATAGATGAGATAGGCACAGAACATGCCCCCGAAAAACATGATTTCCGTGCCCAGAAACCACCACATGCCGAGCGATGCAGCGTTACGCTGCTGATCGACGGCGGCAAAATGGTGCCGCAATTCGGGCCGGTCGTGGTGTTCAGCGTGCTCCAGGACCGCTTGGCTATCGCTCAAGTGTCACCTCTTCAGGCAGCGGCATCTTCTCGTAGGCATAGGCTTCTTCGGTCACCACCGGAGTTTCGTCGAAGTTGAAGGTTGGCGGCGGCGACGAAGTCGTCCACTCGAGACCCGTCGCCTTCCACGGATTGTCCTCTGCCGGCGCGCCGTACCGCAGCGACCACAGCAAATAGACCAGCGGCAGCAGATATCCAACTGCGAGAATGGTCGCACCGGCGGTCGAGAGCACGTTCAGCACCTGATATTCCGGCGGATACTGCCAGTACCGGCGCGGCATGCCCAGATAGCCGAGAACGAATTGCGGGAAGAACGTCAGGTTGAAGCCGATGAACACGATCAAGGCTGCAAGCCTTCCCCAAGCCTCCGGATACATGCGGCCGGAGATCTTCGGCCACCAGAAGTGGATTCCCCCGAGATATCCCATGATCGCGCCGCCGACCATCACGTAATGGAAATGTGCGATGACGAAATAAGTGTCGTGCAGATGAACGTCGGTCCCCAGCGTCGCCAGAAACAACCCGGTAAGCCCGCCGATGGTAAACAGGCCGATAAATCCGAACGCATACATCATTGGCGTCGAAAACGAGACCGAGCCTTTGTACATGGTCGCGGTCCAGTTGAAGACTTTTACCGCGGAAGGAACTGCGACCAGGAAGCTCAGGAACGAGAAAACCATGGCGGAATACAGGGAAATTCCCGCCACAAACATGTGGTGCGCCCAAACCAAGAACCCGATGGCTGCAATCGCAATACTGGAGATGGCCACGAAGCTGTAGCCGAAAACGCGCTTGCGCGAGAAGCAGGGCACGATTTCGCTGATCACGGCCATCGACGGCAGAATCATGATGTAGACGGCCGGATGCGAGTAGAACCAGAACAGGTGCTGAAACAGCACCGGGTCGCCGCCGCGAGTGGGATCGAAGATGCCAAGGTTCAAGGCGCGCTCAAGAACAACCAGCACGAGCGTGATCGCGATCACCGGCGTGCCCAGTAGCATGATGATGCTGGTGGCGTAATGCGACCACACGAACAGCGGCAGGCGAGACCATGTGAGCCCCGGCGCGCGCATTCGGTGCACGGTGACCACAAAATTCAAGCCGGTGAGAATCGACGAGAAGCCGGAGATGAAAATCGCCAGCCCGGCCTCAATCACCTTGGTATTGCTGAATTGGGTTGAGAACGTCGGGTAAAAGGTCCAGCCGGTATCCACGCCTCCGGTCACCAGGCAATGAATGTAGAGAATTCCAGCCGCAATGTAGATGTACCAGCTGATCAGGTTGATGCGGGGAAAAGCGAGGTCCTTGGCCCCCACCATCATGGGAATCAGGAAATTGCCCAGCACGGCGGGAATCGACGGGATCAGGAAAAAAAACACCATGATCTGGCCGTGCGTGGTAAACGCTTTGTTATAGGCGTCGGCCGTGAGCAGGTCCCCACCCGGCGTCAGAAGTTCGAGTCGAATGAGTAATGCGGCGAAACCGCCGATAAAGAAAAAGAGCGTGATCGAAAGCAGATACAGGATCGCGATTCGCTTGTGGTCTGTGGTAAACAGCCACGAGCGGATTCCATACTCCGCGTTCAGGTAATTCTTCCGTTCTCCGCTGTTCGGTAATTCCATTTCGGTTCCTTTACTTCAATGCCTACTGCGGGCTTTGCGGCTGCGTCCCAGGACCTTTTAACTCCGGCGTCCCCGCCTGCCCTGCTGGTGCTGCGGTCAAAGATTTCACGTACGCCACCAGCGCGTTCAGTTGCTCTTCGCTGATCTGGCTTTGAAATACCGGCATGATCGGCTGGAAACCGGAAACGATCTTGGCCTGGGAATTCACGATCGATTCCCGGATGTAATCTTCATCAGCGGTCACCGTTCGCCCATCTTGGAGTTGCACCGGCTTGCCGAACAATCCCACCAGAGCCGGCCCCCGGCCCTGCACGTCAGAGCGGTGGCAGGTCGAGCATCCGAACTGCTGGAACAGCTTCTGCCCGTTCTCGGCCAGCGATCCGGTCACCGGACCACCCGACAGCCACGCTTGGTAGTCCTTCTGATCCATGACCACGATCTGGCCGATCATGCCGGAGTGCATGGTCCCGCAAAACTGGGCGCAGAAGAGATGATACGTGCCGGTCTTGGTTGGCCGAAACCACATGGTCGTGTAGCGGCCGGGAACCACGTCCATCTTCACCCGGAACGCGGGCACAAAGAAGCTGTGAATCACGTCCTGCGAGGTCATGATCAGCTTGATGTCGCGGTCTACTGGAACGTGCAGTTCGTTCAACTCCATTTGGCCTTCGGCATGTTCAAGCTTCCACATCCACTGCTTGCCCACAACGTAAACTTCGGCAGCATCGCGCGGAGGCGTGCGCATATGGAAATACAGCAGTGCGCCGCCGGCGAACATCAGCATCATGATGCCGAGCGGGACCACGGTCCAGCCGATTTCAAGCAGCAGCGATCCTTCAATCTGCGTGGCCTCGCGCCCGTGGCGCCGCCGATATTTCGTGGCAAACACCGCCACCAAAGTGAAGACCAGCGCCGTCATGGCAAGCGTGACTACCACCAAAAAGACGTACAGAGCGTCTTCCCAGAACGCGTGCGATGAGGCCATGGGCGGCCAAAGTGGAAAATTATCAAACATATTGACGAGAGCCGCTTTGCCTCCTGGGATCGTGTTCTGAATCAGAGCCTCGCCGGAAAAGTACCAGCAGCACCGTCCCGAGACCCAGGATCGTCGCGCCGCCTGAAAGTTGAATGATCCTGCTGATGATCGCGCTGTACTTTCCCGTATTCGGGTCGTAGTGATAGCAGTAGAGAACGATCTGGTCGGCGAGATTTCCAATTCTGCTTTGCGACGCCTGAATCAGCGCCAGGCGCAGGTCTTTCGGCGGAAACTCCACGCCGTAGTAATACTGCGCAATTTTGCCTTCCGGCGTCAGGACCATGATGGCGGTGCTGTGGGCGAACTGATCAGTCTTCGAATCGTACTGATACTGGAATCCCACCACCTTGGTCAGCGCGGTGATCGATTCCTGCGGGCCGGTCAGAAAATGCCAGCCATCCGCCGCGCCTGCGCGTTTGTAGCGATTGAGAATCTGTGCCTTCTTCGATGTCGCAATCTCCGGCGTATCTTTCGGATCGAAGCTGATCGTGAGCACGTCGTACTCTTTGCCCACGTCGAACTTCAGCACCTTGAGCGCGCTTTCGAGACCGACCAGCAGTTCATTGCACAGCATCGGGCAGCGGTAATAAACCAGGCTCAGGATCACCGGCTTCTTGCCAAGATAATCCCCGATCTTTACTGCCTTCCCGGTCTCGTCGCGGAAGGCGAGGTCGAGCGGCACCTGTTCGTTGAGCCGTTGCTCAATGCCAACATTGGTAAGCCCCGGCGGCTTGACCGCAGCCGATGGACCGAGAATGCCACCGCTCATGCTCTGGGCGCCGACAATGGAACTGAGCGCCAGAACACCAAGCGCTGCAATAACCGAATTGTGATGCCAACTGCTCACTGCTTACTTCCCTTCTTTGTCTTCTGCCCGCTCGTGTCAGCCTTGCTCGCCGCCGCACGTCCGGTTTGCACAATCGACGCCGGAGCAGTTCCCGCTTGTGGCTGAGTGGGCAATCCTCGCTGGGCAATCAACTCCATTGCGCGATCGATCGGAATGTGCGCCACGGCGCCTTTTTCATCTACCCAACCGGCGCTATTGAGCCGTTCTTCCTCGGCATAACGGGTGTCATTGATCTCGGTGCGCTCGTTATCTTCCAACCGCGGCTCCGGGAATGCCTTGATCTGCTGATCCTGAATCGTCCGCGTGTCAGTCTGCACCTGGATTAATGGGCTGCGGCTCTGATCGTCCTTGGCCAGTTGTTTGTCCAATACGTGGAACATGCCCCAGATCCCGAAATAGATCACCACCCCAAGCACAACCACCGTAACAATGAAGGCAATGATCGGCTTGGCGCCCAGATCTTCGCGCTCGAAGCCGCCATTCTCACTCCCCATCGGCCGGCCCTGACTTCCCGGATGAATTTCAGTCATGACCTACTCCCACGTATTCAAGGAACTCCTGCGCGTGCAAGTCGTACGCCGGCAGCAAAGGCCGAGACCTCAAATTCCGCCAGAACATTGCGAACCACAACCCGCCGATCGCCACCGGCACAATGATGTCGAGCAGATAGCCCCAGTGCCATGCCAGTGTCGAATGGAAATTCGGCTCGATGTACCAGAACAGGTCTACAAAACGCATGAATAGAAGCCAACTGGCGAGCCACACCAGCGTTCTTGCTTCGCGTTTGAACGAGCGCGAAAGCAGCAACAGGAACGGCACAGCGAAATGGAAGACCACCAGCGCCAGCGCCACTGCCTGCCAGCCGGAGTACAGGCGGCGGGTAAAGAACCTGATCTCAGTGGGCAAATTTCCCGCCCAGATAATCAGCAACTGCGAGAAGCTGAAGTATGCCCAGAGCATGACGAAGGTGAGCATCAGCTTGCCGTGGTCGTGAACTTCTTTCGGTTTCAGCAACCACGACGTCGGCTCGTATTTCGAAAGAATGGTTTCGACGATCACCATCACACACAGCGCGGAAAGCAATTCTCCGACGATGAAGATGAACCCATAAATCGTCGAGATCCACGGCGGCGAGAGCGACATGACCCAGTCGATCACGGCGAACGAAATCGTGAATGCGTACAGAATCAATCCCGGCGCGGCAATTCTGCGGAACCGGGGCGCCGGGTTCACAACCGGCGGACTGTCCTGCTCGCGCGACCAGCGAATCAGAAGGCCGGCGATCAGCAACCAGATGGCGAAATAAACAATCGAGCGCCCGATATAGCCGTTCAGGAACAGGAACTGCGCCGTGCCGCCGCGCGTCATGTATTGCTGGCTGAGATCGTAGAGATGGCCATCACTCTTTTCCGCATTCAGCCAGCCACGATGTTGCCCATCGCCGCTGTACAGGTAGGGCATCCCAACAATCACTGGGATGAACAGCAACGCCATCAGCGGCAAGCAACGTACTGCCGCCTCGAGTTGCCGGCGGATCACCATGCCCCACTTGCCGCCGGTCATGTGCTGGATCATCAGAATCGCCATGCTGCCCAGACTGACGCCCAGCCAAAGCATGAAACCCAGAAGATAGGAATGGTAAAACTGCTCGCGCGTGTCTTTGAAGATCGCAAGAATTAGGGAAGCGACTCCGAAGAGCAAACCCACTCCGAGCGAGCGCTGATAAATCGCGTTCGTGACCTCCGGAGCCATGAAGTCCGAGTTGTTGCGCGCGCTCATCGCTGCTTTTCTCCTGTGGGCAAAGCGCCGCTTGCCTCAGGGGGAAGCGGAACCGCCGGAGTTGCGCCCGATCCCGGCTCCTCAAATTCCGGAGCTTTCGACGGCACCTGCACGCCCGCAATATCAGCCTGCGCGGCATTCTGACTCAGTTGCAATGCGCGGATGTAGGCCACGATGCACCAGCGATCCCGCGGCGCAATCTGCGCAGCATAATCCGGCATCGCGCCGAAGCCGTTGGTCATCACGTCGAAAAAATATCCCAGCGGCGCTTTGCGCAAACGGTCCTGATGATAGGTCGGCGGATGCTTATATCCACGTGCCGGGATCATGCCATTGCCGTCACCCAGCCGCGAGTGGCACGGCGCGCAGTAAATGTTGTATCGCTCGTGCCCGCGTGCCAGTGTCTCTTCGTTCACCGGAACTTCTGCGGGCATGTAATCGCCGGGGTTCGCGCCGATCTTGCCGGTATAGAAATATGCGTCTTCGTGCAACTCCCCCCGCGCCACCGTGCCCTCGACCGGCGTACGTTCGGAGCGCAGGTCGGCGTAAAAGTCGCTCATGGCGTACGGCTTGAAGCGAGGCTGATCGTGCATGTCATTGCGGCAGCCGGCGAGAACAACCGCTGCCAGCACGCAGGCCGAAATTTTGAAATGGGAGAGGCCAGCCATCAGCTTGGCACCTCCGCTACCGACACCGGATTCAACCCTTCCAGGAACTTCCGCGTGCGAATGCCGTCGTAGTGCTTGTCCGACGAGAAGATGACCAGGAAAAATTTGTCTCTGGACGCCGCTTCGAACCGCGGCACATTGAACACCGGGTGATACGGCATCGGCAGCCCATTCAGCGCAAGCATGCCGAACACGGCCGACAATCCCGAAAACAGAATCGTCATCTCGAACGTCACAATGATGAACGACGGCCACGAATTGAGCGGCCGCCCGCCAATGTTGATCGGATAGCTGACGTTGTTGATCCACCACTGCAGAACGAACGCTCCCGTGCAGCCAAGCAACCCGCCGATAAGACAAATCAGCGCGACGCCGTTCCTGTGAAACCCAATCGCTTCAGAAAGCTCTTCAACAGGAAACGGAGCATAGGCATCCATCTTTCGATATCCGGCGGAGTAGGCGCTCTGTGCGGCGGTGATCGCGGAGTTCACGTCGTCGAACTCGGCCATCAGTCCATAGATCTTGGGATCCTTCATAGATCGTGGACCTCCTCCGCGTGCTCGACCTTGACCTCGGCCTGGGGCAAAAGCGTCTTCAATTCAGAAATCGATACCGCCGGCAGCAATCGCATGAACAGGAACATGCAGGCCGAGAAGAATCCCAGCGTTCCGATGAAGATCGCCCAATCCCACTGCGTCGGATAGTACTGGCCGAACGAAGAATTCAGGAAGTCGCGGCTCAAGCTGACGATGACAATAACGAAACGCTCCAGCCACATTCCCACCAGCACATCGAGCGAAACGAAAAAAAGGAGCACGGAATTAGTGCGCGCCTTCTTGAACCAGAGGATCTGCGGCACCACCAGATTCGTAAAAAGCAGCATGTAATACGACCACGCGTACGGCCCGTGCAGGCGGTTCCACCGTAGAAAACTTTCATACGGATCGCCGCCGAACCAGTTCATAAACGCTTCGAATGCATATCCGTAAGCGACGATCCATCCGGTGGCCAGCATCACCATCGCGGAATTCTCGATGTGCCGCATGGTGATGACATCTTCGATTCCGTAGAACTTGCGGATCGGAATCGCCAGCACCAGCACCATGGCAAACCCGGAATAGATGGCGCCGGCAACGAAATACGGCGGGAAGATGGTCGTATGCCATCCCGGAACGATGCCCACCGAGAAGTCGAAGCTCACAACCGTATGAACTGAGAGCACCAGCGGCGTTGCCAACCCACCAAGCAATAGGTATGCAGTCTCGTAACGGTTCCAGTGCCGGACCGAATTGCGCCAGCCCATCGCCGCCGCGCCGTAGATAAATTTGATCACTGGGTTCGTCGTCTGGTCGCGCAAGCTCGCAAGATCGGGAATCAGTCCCACAAACCAGAACACCAGCGAAATCGTCAGATACGTCGTGACCGCGAACACGTCCCACACCAGCGGACTGCGGAAGTTCGGCCAGTACGTCATGGTGTTCGGATACGGGAACAACCAATAGAACAGCCACGGACGGCCAAGGTGGAAGATCGGGAACATGCCGGCGCAGGCGACCGCAAACAGCGTCATCGCCTCGGCAAAGCGGTTGATCGAGTTGCGCCACTGCTGCCGCAGCAGAAGAAGAATCGCCGAAATCAAAGTTCCGGCATGGCCGATACCGATCCACCAGACGAAGTTGACAATGGCGAATCCCCAGCCGACCGGAATGTTCACTCCCCACACGCCCACGCCCTTATAGAAGAGCCAGCAGACAGCCAGCAGGAACCACTGCAGGATCATGAAGCAGATGAACATGCCAAACGCCCATCCACCAGTGATGGGGCGCTTCAGCACAATGCTGCCGATCTTGTCGGTCAGCGAGGCGAACGTATGCCCCGGTTGAATAACCGGTGCTTTCTGTTCGCCGACTTCGACTTCTGTGGGCTTTGCCATGTAATTCAGCCGTCAGCCTTCAGCTCAAGCCCCAGCGCTGGCTGAGAGCTGAGAGCTGAAAGCTGAGAGCTAAGAACCTTTCTCTAACTCCGGATTCGGATTCCTGATCTCCGCCAAATACGTCGTCCGCGGACGCGTATTCAAATCGTCCAGCAATCCATAATTCCGCTTTCCTGCCTTCAACTTCGAAACTGCGCTGTTCGGATCATTGATATTACCGAACACAATCGCGTTCGCCGGGCACGACTGCTGGCAGGCAGTCTGCAGATCTCCGTCTTTGATACTCGTCGGCGTCAGGGCCTCTCCCACTTTCGTTGCCGCCACTTCCGCATCAATGCGATGGTGCTGAATGCGCTGCACGCAGTACGTGCACTTCTCCATCACGCCGCGGCTGCGCACGGTCACATCAGGATTGCGCATCATCTTGAACTGCGGCGTGTCCCAATCCTGGAACAGCAGGAAATTGAACCGCCGCACCTTGTAAGGACAGTTATTCGAGCAATACCGCGTCCCTACGCAGCGGTTGTAGATCATGTCATTCAGGCCTTCGGTCGAATGCGTGGTCGCGCCCACCGGGCAAACCAGTTCGCATGGTGCGTTCTCGCACTGCATGCATGGCACCGGCTGGAAGTAAGCCTTGGGATTCTCGCGATCGCCCTGATAGTAGGCGTCCACACGCAGCCAGTGCATGTGCCGGCCCTTGTTGACCTGATACTTTCCGACAACCGGAATGTTGTTCTCCGACTGGCAGGCGATGATGCAGTTGTTGCACCCGACACACTTATTCAGGTCAATCGCCATGCCCCAGGCAAACGGCTCTTTCGAGTAGTCGTAAGGCGGATTGCGATACAGCGTCTCGTCGTCTGCCGGCTTTTCTTCGTCGAAGTTGGCTTCCTTTTTGTATTCCTCAAGCGTCGTCGTCTGCACCACATGGCGCTGGTCATCGCCGAGATCCATCGACTGATAACCCTGTGTGCTAGCCAGCATGTATGTGCCGGAGGCTTTGCTGACATTCGCGCCGGTGGCGATCCAGGGCATGGCGCTATAGCGCAACTGATACGTATCGAAGCCGACATTGTTGCCGACGCGGCCGACGCGCTTGCGCCCATAGCCAAGAAAAATCGTGACCGAATTGTCGGGATGGCCAGCCTGCCGCCATACGGGAAGCTCGATCGAATTCCCGTTCAACTCCACCCGCACCATGTCCTTGTCCGTGACCTTCAGCCGCTCCGCCATCTTCGGCGACATCAGCAGCGGATTGTCCCAGGTCATCTTGGTCATCGGCTTGGGCAATTCCTGCAGCCACGCGTTGTTAGCGAACTGGCCGTCGTAGATCGAAGGATCACGGCGGAAGTTGACTTCGATGCCCTGATTGCTGGGTTGCGATGAAGCCGGAGTATTCGAGCTTTTGGCTGAAACTTGCTTCGGCTGCGACGTGGTGCCATCGATCCAGCCCTGCTCAAGCGACTTGCGCCACCACATTTCGAAGTCGGCGCCGGCGTGCTTCGTCTTCCAGTAATTCTGGACCAGATCGTGCTGCGAAACGGCCGTTTGACCAAGCAGGGCGGCAATCACTTGATTCGCGGTCCTGCCGTCATACAGCGGCGCAATCAACGGCTGAACGATGCTGGCAGTCCCGTCGTAAGCGCGGGTGTCGCCCCAGGCTTCGAGATAGTGCGCCTCGTTCACGTGCCACTGGCACAGCTCGGCTGTTTCATCGTTGTAGAGTCCGAGATGAACGCGAATCGGAATGTTGCTGCTCTTTAGTGCGTCTTTGAACCCAAAGTCGGCGGGCGCGTCGTAAACCGGATTTCCGCCGAGAATGATCAGCATGTCCACTTTGCCGGCGCGCATGTCGCTGACGAGATCTTTCAGTGAGTCGCTGTGGCTGGCGGCGCTGGCCAGAACGGGATCTGAGTAGAAAACGGTCTTGCCGACATTGCCGAGGAATTCGTTCAGCAGATGCACATGAGCATGAACCGCAGCCGGCTGGGTTTCACCGGCGATCACCAGACTCGCGCCTCGATGGGCGCCCAGGTCCGCGCGAACTGTCGGGGCAAAGCCCTCTTCTATTTGGGGTTCCTTCGTGACGAACAGCGATCGAACGACCGCCTCAATCATCGAGGCTTGCGTCGCCAGCCGATGATCCGCCTTCGCTCCCGTCGCGCTCGGCGTGCTCTCGATCACATACAGCCGGCTCATCTTCTCGGAATCGGGATCGCGGCGGCTGGCGAAATCACGCGCGTAGCGGGTTGTTCCAGGAAATCCAGCAGAGAGGAAATCGGCGTCGAGCGAGACGATCACGTCTGCTTTCGAGAAGTCGTAGATGGTCTCGACCGGCTGGCCGAAGGCCATGCGCGCGCCTTCATAAACGTTGTCACGGTTGAGCGGCTCCCAGACGTGCCACTTGGCCTCCGGAAATGCTTTCTGGAACTGCTGCATCTGGTCGGCAAGTGTCGGCGACGAAAACGACCGCGAAAGAATCCGAATGCCCGCGCCCTTGACGGCATTCTGCGCATTCAGCGCGCCCTTGAGTTCGCTGACCAATGTCCCCCAGCCGCTGATATCGCCATACCGCAAAATGTTCTGCGAGCGGTCGGGATCGTACATGTCAAGGATCGAAGCCTGCGCGTAAACATCGGTGCCGCCGAGGCTGGCTTGATGCTTGTCATTTCCTTCGATCTTGATCGGACGAAATTCGCGGCTGGTGACAAGCAGAGGCGTGGCATATCCACCGAGAGTGAACGCGGTCGCATAAAACTGCGGCCGCCCGGGAACCAGCCCTTCCGGCTGGCGAACATAAGGAACGATCGGCTCGAACGGCTGGCGCGTGCACGCGGTCATGCCCGCAAGCGCGAGCGACGATCCCATCAGCTTGAGGAAGCCGCGCCGCGATACGGCGTCAATCCACTCCGAGGCGCCTTTCGGGAATTCGCGGTGCATCATCTCGCGAAATTCCGGCTTGCCCGCAAGTTCTTCGAGGCTGCGCCAGAATTCAGGCGAGTTCTTCTTTTCGAACTCGGCGCTCAGTTGAACCAGCTTGTCCTTCTTGCCCGGACAAACGTCCTCTTTGTGCGCCTTCCCGTTTTGCTTTTCGTCGTTCATCTATTTTTCTTCGCGATCTTTGCGAGATCTTTGCGCCCTTTGCGGTTAAAAACTCTTAACCCGCAAAGTCCGCCAAGAAATCACAAGCTACGCAAAGCCAACAACCAATACCCAACAACCAACAACCTCTATCTATGGCACGTCGAGCAACTAGTAATATCCATCACCGAGCGCAAGTGATACTTCGAAACCAGATGCGTCCCCAGCGAAAGCTGGTCGGTGTAAGCCTTACCGTCATCCACCACCGGTAAATCCTTCGTCGGCTGCAGATACCGCATATTGAACACCTGCTCGCGCGGACGCAAGTTCTTCTCCGGCGCGCGATGGCACTCGATGCACCACTCCATTTGCAGCGACGCGTGGTTATACATCAGCGGCATACGGTCGACCGGCCCGTGGCAGGTATTGCAGCCCACGCCCTTATTTATGTGAATGCTGTGATCGAAGTAAACGAACTCCGGCAGATCGTTCACCCGGTTCCACACCAGCGATTTCCCCGTACGGAAGCTCTCACGCACCGGCTCGAGCATGCTGGCGTTCGTCCAAATCTGCGAATGGCAGTTCATGCAGGTCTTGGTCGGCGGAATTCCGGCAAAGCTCGAGGTCTCCACCGAAGTGTGACAGTACCGGCAATCGATCCCCAGCGCCGCCACGTGATGCTGGTGGCTGAACGGCGCCGGCTGCGGCCGCGCAATACCCGCGTAGGTCACGTACGGCGAGCGCTGGAACTGAATGCATGCCCAAAGCGCAAATGCAGCCGTAAAGATTCCCGCGTAGATCGAGGCGCGAGAAATGACGTTAGCGCTGCGATGGAAAATCTGCATCGGTCAGAGTTTTTTTCTTACTGCGGGCAAACCTTGTTCAACCGACTATTCAACCCAAAGACGAAACAAGTTGTTAGAAATGCCGACTTCTTTTTTGAAACTGGAGATTATAGCAGCAAGCGCGGCTTGGAAAAGGGAAGTTTACGAAAAATCGTCGTTGGTCGTTCGTCGTACGTCGTTCGCCAAATCAAACCCAATGCACCATGACCCATCGCGTTCGAAGATTCCTGGACAGAGCGGTGCCACGAAGGCCTTGGCGGACGACGAACGACGATGTTCTCATCTCACATTCATCACCAGCAACCTCGGCTCAGTCATGTCCTCGATCGCATACCTCAAGCCCTCGCGGCCCAACCCAGAATCCTTCACGCCTCCATACGGCATGTGGTCAATGCGGAAGCTGGGAACATCGCCGGCGATGACGCCGCCAACTTCCAATTCCTCGAACGCCTGAAAGATCCGGCCGGCATCGCGCGTAAAAACCCCGGCCTGCAATCCGTACGGAGACTCGTTAATCAGCCGAAGCGCCTGCGCGAAATCGTCATAAGCCTCCAGCGTGACCACCGGCGCAAATATCTCCTGGCAGTTCACTTTCATGTCCGCGCGCGTGCCTGTGAGTACCGTCGGTTCCATCACCGATCCGCGCCGCTTGCCGCCAGCCAGCAGCGTCGCGCCGTCTTGAACCGCTTCCTGCACCCATTGTGTCGCGCGAACCGCATCGCTCTCGCGAATGAGAGGCCCGAGGTCGGTGGTGTCGTCCAAAGGATCGCCGACTTTGAGTTTGCTCACGCCCGCCAGCAGCAGGTCGCGAAACTTCGTAAACACCGAACGCTCAACCAGGATGCGCTGCACCGAGATGCAAGTCTGCCCTGCATAGCTGAAACCGCCGGTGACGCAGCGCTCCGCAGCCCACGCCAGGTCCGCGTCGCCATGCACGATCACGCCCGCATTCCCGCCAAGCTCCAGCACAACCTTCTTCTTTCCCGCGCGGCGCTTGATGTCCCACCCAACCGGCGCACTGCCGGTAAAGCTGATCAGCTTGATGCGATCGTCGGTCACCAGCAGGCTGGCGTCCTCGTTCGAAAGCGGCAGAACCTGGAATGCGCCGTCGGGAAGGCCGGCCTGCTCGACGGTTTCGGCCAGAAGAAATGCGGTTAAGGGAGTTTGCGGAGCCGGCTTCAAAATAATGGGACAACCGCTCGCAATTGCCGGCGCAACCTTGTGCGCAACCAGATTCAAAGGAAAGTTGAACGGTGTAATTCCTGCGATCGGCCCAATCGGAAAGCGGCGGACAATCCCCCATCGACCGGAAGTGAACTGCTGCCAATCGAGCGAAAGATATTCGCCCGGAATGCGCGTGGTTTCTTCCGCGGCGACGGTGAAAGTAAAAATCCCGCGCTCCACTTCGGTGCGCGCTTGCTTTAACGGTTTACCGGACTCCTGCGCGAGAGTGCGCGCAAATTCTTCTTTGCGAGTAGTAATCTGCTGCGCAATAGACCTCAACACTCGCTGCCGCTCAAACGCCGGCAGCCGCCGCGTACTTCCGAACGCCCGCACCGCCGCATCAATCGCCCGCTCCGCATGTTCGCGAGTTCCCTGAGAGACCTGGGCGAGAGGAGTCCCGTCATAAGGCGATCGGATTTCAACCGGCGTGCCTTCTTCGACCCACTTGCCTTGCAGGTAGAAACCTTGGGTGCGGACTTCGGCTGCTGTCATCTCCGCCATGGGGACCCTCCAGAACTACGTCGCCGCGGATGAGCGCGGACGAACTCTCTGATTATAGGCAAGCGCAGAGATAAAAGTGTCAAACTCCAGACGTGTCTCGGAGCACCCATCGCATACCGCCGACCTGCTGGCTGACGGCTGATGGCTGACAGCTATAAGATGGCGCAAAGTGAATCTGCGTTCCATCGCGGAAATTTCTGAACTGATCCGGTGCGGCGACGTCTCTCCCGTCGAGCTGACACGCGAGTGCCTCGACAGGATCGAGGAACTCAACCCTACGCTGAACGCCTTCATCACTGTGACCGCCGACTCGGCGCTGGCCGAAGCTCGCAACGCCGAAGCCGAGATTCGCTCCGGCAACTGGCGCGGGCCCCTCCACGGAATTCCCATTGGCCTCAAAGATCTGATCGACACCGCCGG
Source organism: Acidobacteriota bacterium (assembly GCA_046735175.1). Classification (GTDB taxonomy): domain Bacteria; phylum Acidobacteriota; class Terriglobia; order Terriglobales; family Acidobacteriaceae; genus Gp1-AA145. The sequence goes on along the minus strand of JBKPSP010000175.1, from coordinate 31,364 downwards.
CGTTTTGACCACAGCGGGCAGCGCGGTCTACAAAGACCGCATTCCGACGGAAGACGCCGAAGTCGTCACAAAACTGACAGCTGCCTGCGCCATCATTCTCGGCAAGCAGAACCTGCACGAGTTCGCGTACGGGGGCAGCTCGCTCATTAGTCACTTCGGCCCAGTGCATAATCCAGTCAATCCTGAGTTCATTGCGGGAGGATCGTCCGGCGGCTCGGCGGCCGCAGTCGCGTCAGGCATGTGCTATGCCGCGATCGGAACTGATACTGCCGGATCCATCCGCGAACCTGCAGCTCTGTGCGGAGTGGTGGGATTGAAGCCCACATACGGCCTGGTGAGCACGGTTGGAATCATTCCGCTGTCTATATCGCTGGATCATGCCGGCCCGATCACCCGGTCAGTGGAGGACGCGGCAATCACTCTTGAGGCGATCGCCGATCACGCCACAGACTATCGCGCAAACTTAAGGAAAGAGATAAGAGGACTTCGAATCGGCATTCCACGCACATTCTTCTTCGAGGACCTCAACGCCGACGTCGCTTCTTCTGTTGAACAAGCCATCGCCGATATTACGAAGCTGGGCGCCGAGACCCATGACATCGATCTGACCGTCAGCACCGATCGTACCCTGCAGGCGTACGAGTCATATCAGTTCCATCGCGAAATGTTGGCGACAACTCCCGAGCTTTATCAACCCGACACGCTGCGTCGCATCCGCTCAGGAGAGAAGGTCACCGATGATCAATATGAAGTCGCGCGACGAAAACTAGAAAGCGAGCGAGCGCAAATTGCTGAACTATTTCACAAGGTGGACGTATTTCTAACTCCAACGACTCCGATTCCCGCGCCGCGCATCTCCGACCTCTTGAGTGATCCCGCCCAGCTTCGCCCGGCTGAGCTTCTGCTCTTGCGCAACACACGGCCCATCAATGTCTGGGGACTGGCGGCCATCTCGGTTCCCTGCGGCGTCACGTCATCTGGACTACCGATCGGCCTGCAAATTGTAGGCCCGCACGGCGCAGAACCAGAGGTGTTGCGCGTCGCTTACGCATACGAGCAACTCGCGAACAAAAGCCTTTAACCGCAGAGTTCGCAGAGAAACAGCGCAGAGGCCGCAGAGAAATTCGCCGACAGAAGTGAAGTGTCATCTCGAGCGAAGCGGCGCGTGAACGCGCCGCGCAGTCGAGAGACCTTGTGCTCTTGCCGATTGCACAAAAACCCAAGGTCCCTCGACTCCGCATGATCTACGCTGCACTCCAATCATGCTCCGCTCGGGATGACAGTGTTGATTCTTAATCCACCGAGTGCACGTCTTCCGGCAACGCCATTACAAAGCTGCATTCGCCGGATTTGCAGGTCAGCACGCCGCGCCGCAGGATTTTCGTCGGCACATCGTCGGGAAAGGCGAAGCTTACTTTCGCGGAACGGAGATTGTCGGTTAATGGCTTAAGCTTTTCTTCGCCGGCAATGAATTTCGCCGAGTCGATCTTCGTCCCCGCGGTTGATGAAGTCATCACCACAAAGAAGTCGGCAGTGCCTTCCGCGGAACTGATCTTGCCCAGGTTAACCGTCTGCAGCTTCTGCAGATCCTGCTTGTGCTGATCGACTGTCGCGCTAACTTTGGAATCCCCGCCCACCAGCGCCGCCAAGCGGCCCCGCGTCTCCAGTGAAGGACGCAGTCCCGAAAGGCAAGCAGCATAGGTACGGATCGCGTCCTGTTTGCGTCCGCGCTTCTCGTAAATCTGCGCGAGATGATCGCCCACTTCGCCGTGCCCGCCCAGCGTCCAGGCAGCGTTCACGTACTTTTCAGCTTTATCGAAATTCCCGCGTGCGAAATAGACCCAGCCGAGCGTGTCCCAGTTGGCATCAAGCTCGGAGACCATGGCGAGATCGCGATCGGAAACCTGATCTACCGAAAGATTGCGCAGCGAGTTCGCAACCGCCGTCACAGCCGATTCCGCGTATTGCTGTGCGCGATCCAGGTGCGACTTCTTCAATGAAAGTTGATAGGCGATGTTGTTCCACACCGCAGGCGTTGCAGAAATCTGGGTGGCTTTGTCGAAGGCCGCCAGCGCTTTGTCGTCCTGGCCAAGATTCAGATACGCATCGCCCAAACTGATTTGCAGCGACGCATCATCCGGCTTGAGCGAAACCGCTTTCTCCAATTCCGGCGCGGCCTTGTCGTACTGGCGCGCTTCCTGATACATGGTGCCGAGCGCCCCGTGCGCGTACTCGCTGAGCGGGTTGATCTCAATCGCCTTGTTGAATGCCTCTGCCGCCTGATCGTACTTTCGGTCGGTCGAATACGCCCACCCGATCGCGCCGTAGGCATATTCGTCATACGGATTCAGCTCGGCCTGCTTCTTGAAAGCCGCAACCGCATCGTCGGTCTGGTGCAAAACCATGTAGCTTCGGCCCAGGTCCATCCAGGCGGTCTTATGTTTGGGATCAGCCTCGACCACGCGTTTGAACAATTCAATCGCGCCCTTGTAATTGCCTCGCTCGTAGGAAGCCTTGGCTGCGTCATACAGTTCATCGCCCTTCAGGTCCTTGGCCAGAGCCGGAGTGCCTGCGGCAGAACTGTCGATCGACAGATGCTGCTCCGAATCCGCGAGCACGGCACGGCGGAACGAGATGTAGTCGCTGGCGCGCGCCGACGGCAACTCGTTCATGCTCGTCACCAGCGTGCGATCGGCGGTAAACACGTTAGCGTCAACTTTGTAACTCGCCTCGTAGTGACCGTAGTCGCGCTTCATCGTGAACGGCAGCGGCGCACTTTCGGTGTACTTCGGCGGGAACTCGAGGCGTAGGTGATAGTTGTACTCAACCGGCGAGCCGACCTTCACCGGATCGGGATCGTCTTCGTCGGCAGGCATCATGCTGATCTGTGAAAAAGGCAGCACAATGTCCGACTTCTTTTTCGACCAGTCGAGAAAACCGGCGGCTTCCAGCTTGTAAGAAACTTTGAACGACTCGTGCGTGTCCGCCGGATCGCTCACGTTGAGATCGGAAACCTCGCCGTTCAGGCCGGTATACGAACTCATGCCCTTGACCCAGTCGTTCCACTTGTTGCGTGGAACATGGCGGAACAGCATGCGCATGTAAAGTTCGCTGTCGCCGCGCAGATCATATTTCAAGGTGGCTGTGAGCTTGCCCAGTTCATTCACTTTGCCGTCGATCTGGGTAATCTGCCGGTTCACCATCGGCGGATCAGCAGGCGTTTCCTCCAGGTGAGGCGTGCCCTGCTGAGGAATGATGAGCGCCTGCTTCTTTCGCAACTGCGAAGCCAGCAAACGGAACGGCGCAACTTCCGTCGTGCTGTCCATCCAGATTTCGTCTTTGCCCAGTGGCACCAGCGTGAATACGTGATCGAACTGCGAAGGCGAAGGAATATCGGGATCGAGCTTGCGGCCGGAGTTGATCAAGACTGAGGACGAGTGATAGCCCGAAGCTTCCAGTAGTGACGACAGCAGCGTGTGCTTGTCCTTGCAGTCGCCGTATTCGTTATGCAGAACATCGGCTGCCGCATGCGGTTGAAAACGCCCCACCCCGAACGACAAGCTGATGTAGCGGAAGTTCGGCCCGACATAATCGTAGAGCGCTTCGATCTTCTCGATATCCGTGGTCTTGCCTTTGGTCAGTTCAGCCGCTTTGGCGCGAATTTCGGGCGTGGGCTGGCGGCGGTCTTTTTCCAGTGCGGCGTACCAGCGCCCCATCTCCTCCCAACTGGAGAACGTCGTCATCTGCACCGCCGGTGGCTGAGGCTCTTTCGATTCCTGCTTCTTTTTCTTGTCCTTGTTCTTCTCTTTATCTTTGTCGTCTTCGTCGACGTGCGAACTGCTCCAGGCGTAAATGCGGCGGCCGTTCTCTTCCTTGATCTTCGGATCGTTGCCCGGTTTCGTCTTCAGCTTGATCGTCCGGTCTTTGGGGACGTTCAGCTCAAGCTGCTCATCAAGTACGGTGCCGGTCTTCGCAAAGTCGTGCTCCATCCAGAACTGGCCTTGCGCCAGCGGCGTCGAGGTAACGATCACGTAATCGTATTCAAGTTCCTCGCTGGGCCGTAGGCCGGGCACCGTAATGTGTTTCTGACGGTAATCCGAATAGACAGGTGCTTCCCGTTCGAGCGGAATACTGAGATCCTGGACCGCGTCTGCAGGGGCCGTGACGGTCGAGCTGTCGGCTTTGTGGACGCGCACGTACGCGATGTCCACGCGCTCGTTCGCGGAGTTGTAGCCGATGACGAGTTGCCCCCACTGCTCGACCCCGGCCTCGCTCTGCACCCGGATTCGCGCATAAACCTCATGCCGGCCCGTGCCGTCATTCTCAAAGCGATAAGAATTCCTGTACTTTTCGACGACGTAGGACTCTTGCGAGTGATCGGGAGCAGGCGTAACCAGCTCTGGCTTGACCGGCGGTGAAACCGGCAGCGGGCTGGGTGAAGGCGGTTGCTGCGCCAGCAAAGCGCAGCTCAGAAATATGGTGGCAAGAAGAACAAAACGGCGCGGCATAGACTCTGGGGCGTTTGTACCGCAATTGTGCCACTGGAGGCAAGTAACGAGCGGCAATGAACCTCAAAACCTTGCCACGGATTTACACCGATTGACACGTAATTCCTCGTCTTTTACAAAATCCGTGAGAATCCGTGGCCAAACTTTAATGCTTATTGTCCGGCCATGGCCTTCTCCATAAACCCCGCCTCATCGCTCTTCATCTTTTTCAGGCTCGCAGTCGGCAAGTAAACCATATGCCCGGATTCATACGTCGCATACGTGATCTGCGCGCGGTACTTCTCCGGCAGATTCAGATGGTCAACCGTATAGTTCGCGGCGTAGTACGGGCAGGCGAGATCGTAATAGCCCTCCATCACCAACACCTTCAAAAATGGGTCTTTTACAACTGCGTGCCGCAGCGCAGTGGCAGTGTCGGGGAAGCCTTCGCCCGCCGATCCCCAGTCCCAGCCTTCCTCGAAACCCTTCTGTTGCGCGAACACGTAGTAGGGCATGTCGGTCTTATAGCCAAGCTCGCCACGCACGTAGCCATTGAACACCGAGTTGTAAGGAGCAATGATGTTCGCTTCCGTGGGATCGTAGAACCGAGTGTCAAGTACGCCGTCGGGGTCCACGCCGGTATAACGCCCGTCCAGGCGTCCAACCCGCAGTTTCTGGTCGAGCAGCAGATAATGCGTGAACTTTTCAACGTCAACACGCAGGTTGGCCTGATCGATGACGTCCTTTGTAAGCCCGGTATAACGCGCCATGTCAGTAACGACCTTGTCGTGCTCCGCAGCTGACATGGCATCCCCCCTTGCCAGCGCCTGCGCGTACTCACCAGACGCCCACTGCTCGGCCTGCTGCCGCGCTTTGTTTACGTCCTGCTGCAAATCGGAGGGCAGTTTGTGGTGATAGCCCGCGATCATCGTGTACGACGGAATCAGATAGATGTAGGGCTCGTCGTTGGTCTTGGTGTCTTGCAAGGTCTGAAAATTCAGCACCATTGAGAGCAGCGTGATGCCGTTAAAGTTGATCCCCTGTTCAGCCAGTTGCCCGGCAATTCCAGCCGCGCGGGTTGTGCCATAGCTCTCGCCCAGCAGGAATAGCGGCGAGGTCCAGCGCTCGTATCGCGACAGGTACATGCGAATAAATTCGCTGAACGCCTGAACGTCGCCTTTCACACCCCAAAATTTCTTCGCCGTCTCCATGTTCTCGGCGCGGCTGAAGCCGGTGCCGATCGCGTCCACCATCACCAGGTCACTTTTGTCGAGCAGGGTGTAGGGATTGTCTTCCACGTGATAGGGCGCGGCTGGAAGAAAGCCGTCCGCATTGAGGGCGACATGGCGCGGCCCGAGCGCGCCCATGTGCAACCAGATGGTGGCCGACCCGGGTCCGCCATTAAAGGCAAAGGTCAGCGGACGCTTCGACGCCTCCTGGCCATCGAGCGTGTAAGCCACAAAAAACATCTCGGCTTCAATCTTTCCGTCGCCGCGCTTGATCGGCAGCCTTCCGGCGCTGGCGGTGTATTTCAAGCTCTTGCCGTCGAGCTTGATCTCGTGATGCGTCACGACCGGAGGCACCTCGGTCATGTCGTAGTGCTCTTCTTTCTTGTCGTCGCCGGGCTTCGGTTCCGGCTGCGGCGCAGGCTCGGTCGGTTTCGCTGCCTGCTCTTCCGGCTTCGTCACTTGCTGTGGCTGCTTGGCGGGCTTCTTCGGCTGCTGGTTCGGCTGCGGGGAAGGTTGGCTGTTCCCTGGTTGCGACTGCTGTTGAGCTAGTACCGGAAAAACAAAAATTGCCGCGAGGACCACGGCGATCAATGAACGCATATTCATCTCCGATTTTGTAATGGAGGCAAACCGCAAATTATACCCGCGCGCGGTTGCTAAGATGGACTGGTGAAGACCCTCGCGCCAGTTAAGAGCAAGACTACTATTGACGTTCTGCGCGCCGATTCGTTAGCGCGCATTCCCTGGCTGGCCCATGGCTTCAGCACCCGGGCAAGCGGGTTTTCTAATGCGTACGGCCGAAAACAGCTGAATCTTGGATTCACCACCGACGACACGAAAGCGGCAGTCGAGAAAAATCGCCAACTGTTTGTGTCGCAAATAATCCGGCGCGTAGGGCGACGGGCGTCTCGCCCGTCATTTGAAGTCATCCACCTGGTTACAACTCGCCAGATCCACTCGGACCTCATTCATTGCATCTCGGCAATTCCGGAAAAACCCCTGACCGGCGACGGTATCATCACTCGCACACCCGGCATCCTGCTCGGGGTCCTCACCGCAGACTGCCTCCCCGTAATTCTGGTTGACGTCAAAACACGAGCCATTGGTGTTTTTCACGCCGGATGGCGGGGCACCGCTAAGCGTATCGTCGAGAAAGGCGTGGGGGAGATGCACCGCTGGTTCGGTTCGCGCCCCCAAGATTTAAAGGCGGCCATCGGACCCGGAATTCGGAACTGCTGCTACGAGGTGGGGCAGGAAGTGCGCGATACATTCGAATCCCAGTTCGATTACGCAGACGATCTGTTCCGTGAAACTAAAGACCGAGACGAAATTCACGAGAAGTATCCGCTGTTATTCCTGACATCCCGAGCGCCAGGACACAGCAAACTGCCAAAAAAGATTTTCCTGGACGTCCCCGAAGCAAATCGCCGGCAGTTGCTAGCGGCAGGCGTTCTTGCCAAAAACATCACGGATGTCGGGCTCTGCACCTCATGCCATCCCGAACTGTTCTTCTCGCACCGCCGCGACAAAAGCGTCACCGGAAGGATGATGGCAGTGGTGGGAGTAGAACCGTAGCGCGGTGCGCTATCAAGATCGCAGCCAGTTTTCGCATCGAAGATCACTGATCCGCGCAAACTCTTTCTCATTGTCGGTGACCAGCGTGCAACCGAGTGTCAATGCGTGGGCGGCAATCAGCAGATCGTTCGCGCCGATAGGTTTGCCCGAGTTTTCAAGTTGCATGCGAAGGAGTCCATAAGTGTTGCCGGCTGGAGACTCGAACGGCGCCACTTCCAACGCGTCGAGCACCGCTTTAATCCGGGTGGTCAGGTTGGGAGACTTCTTTTTGGCCACACCATAACGCAACTCTGCGGCAACAATGATGCTCGTAAAAACCGCTCGTTCTCCCACACGACGAATGTTGTCCCCTATCGGGCCCTGGGGATGGCGAACCAAGTCTGAAATGATGTTCGTATCCAGCAGGTAGCGCATCACAGGTCGACCGGCTCAGGACGCGAATCATGAATTCGAGGAAGGTCTTCGTCCAGCGGTTTCAATTTGGCAAGAACTTTCAACAAAGAACTCGATGGCGACGGCTCAATGATCAGGCGTTCCCCTTCTTTCCGCAGAATAGCGTCCTCGGTAGGAAGTTCGAACTCGCGGGGAATCCGTACCGCCTGGTTCCGTCCGTTCTTGAAGATTCTGACGTGCCGTTCCGGATACGATTGGGGTTTTGGCATATGCTTAGCATATGCCAGGTTTACTACTTTTCCAAGGATTAGCTGGCCGAAGCAGCCGGTGCGGGCTCGTTCACCACCGCTTCCAGATGTTCTAACATCTGCGGCACCGTCAGGGAGTACATCTCGCGACCGACGCCTTCTCCCGATTCGAGCGCGGTCTTCAGAAAGTGCCCGGCGATTGCGATTGCCAGCGGATCGGTGATGATCTTGCCGGTTTGCTGCTTGTATTTCTCCCAGGCCGGCAACGGCAGCACCACCCACACTGGACGCCCATCCACCAGGAACTTGATGTCAGTTGCATCCGCGTGGCGAGTGGCGACGGCCACAATCAGCGCCTGATAGATGCAGTGCACTTTCTTTTTTGTCCAGCGATCGTAGGCGTGGAAGTCGCGGTACATGGAACTACGAATATATCAATGGCAGCGCAGGCCAGCAATTCTGAAGCTCAAAAATCCCGACAGTACACCGTCCTATTCGTGCGATTACCGCCCAGATCGTCGGCCCGAAATCACTATCCAATCGTCCTTCTGTAATCTCCCTTCTCGCCCATCCGTTCCGCATACTGATGGAGACGTATGCCGTATCTGCCGCAGCAATCGCATCCCTCCACCGGGCGACGGGCCGAACGGGTCCGCTTCGAAGAAAGCATGCCCGTTTCGTTGCGGTTTCGGGACGGGAAGCGCTCCTCCGGCCAACTGCAAGTGATCTCCGTGACTGGCGGCTTACTCTGCCTGCCGCAGCCGGTGCAGCCTGGAGCCGTAGGCAAAGTCATGTTCCTGATACAAGGCGGCGCTGTGCTCGGTGAAGCGCAGATGCTCAGCCCCATGTCGTGGGAGCGGCAGCCGTTCAAGTTCCTCACCATGCACGAAGACGACCGCACCCGGCTGAAATCCGCCATTGATATGCGTTTGGCGCAAACCAAGCGTCAGAGTGATCTTCGCGCTCGCGAGCGCATGCAGATGGAAAATTTCAGGGCGTGGTAGCAAGCATTCAGCACTCGGCATTCAGCCAGGATTACACCGATAGATCCCTCGAACTACTCTTCGCCTTCACGCCGTGCCTTTTGAATATCGATCCCTAACTGCTCAGCCTTCTTATAAAGATGGCTGCGTTCGAGTCCCAGCGCCTTGGCTGCATTGGTCATGTGGAATCCGGCGCGCTTGAGTTCGGCAATAATGACTTCACGTTCAAAGCTCTCGACGCGGCTGGCCAGCGGTCCGCTGCCGAGATCCGAAGCCGTTGCCGCGGATGCCGGCGCCAGCACTGACCTCACCGTCTGCCCGTCGACTTCTTCTCCATTGGAAAGCAGTATTAGCCGCTCGATCGCGTTCCTCAGCTCGCGGATATTACCCGGCCATGAATACTGCTGCAGCACTTGTATCGCTTCCGGCGTGAACTTCACCAGCTTCCAGTTATTTTGCGAACAGACCTGCGCGGCAAAATGCTCGACCAGCGCTGGAAGATCATCGCGGCGTTCGCGCAGAGGTGGCAGCACGAGGGGAAAGACGTAGACGCGATGAAACAGGTCCTGCCGGAACTTTCCTTCGCGCACCAGAGTTTCCAGGTTCCGGTGAGTCGCGACAATCACGCGCACGTCAACCTGAATTGGTTTGGCCGCGCCGATCCTCTCGACCTCGTTCCCTTCGAGCACGCGCAGGAGTTTCGCCTGCATGGGCAGAGGCATGTCGCCGATTTCGTCGAGGAATAACGTCCCGCGCTCGGCCTGCTCGAATTTGCCGATATGCCGCGCCGCCGCGCCGGTGAACGATCCCTTTTCGTGCCCGAACAGTTCCGATTCGATCAGCTCCGCCGGCACCGCCGCGCAGTTCAAAGCCACGAACGGTCCAGAAGCGCGCGAGCTTTTTTCGTGCAGAGTGTGGGCGATGAGTTCCTTGCCGGTGCCGGTCTCGCCGAGGATACAAACCCGCGTCTCAGTCGGAGCCACGCGCTCGACCTGCGCCATCACTTTCTTCATCGCATCGCCGGTCCACACGATTTCGTAGCGGCCGAGCCGTTGCTTGAGCTGCCGGTTTTCAGTTTCGAGCCGCTGCAGCTTCAGAGCGTTTTCAACCGTGAGCAACAACTTCTCGCTCGAAATCGGCTTTTCCAGAAAATCAAGCGCCCCCAGCTTGGTCGCGCGCACCGCCATCTCTATGTGCGCCTGACCCGACATCATGACCACAGGCGTGGTCACCTCGAGCGATCGCAAATCTTCCAGAAAGCTGAGGCCGTCTTTGCCCGGCATGACGACATCGGAAAAGATCAGATCGAAGTGATCAGCCTTGGCGAGTTCAATCGCCTTGGTCGCATTGTCACACACGGTCGCCTCGTGCCCGGCAAGACGGAATGCGCGTGAAAGAGTAGCCAGAGTATTGGCTTCGTCATCAACTATCAGCAGATTGGCCTTCGCGGGCAACTCTCTCTCCTAAATGCGCGCGCTCTGCGCAGACGATAACTTTTCCGTATTGCTCGGCAGTTCGATGATAAACGCAGTTCCCTTGCCCACCTCGCTGTGCACGCTGATCCTTCCCCCGTGATCGCTCACGATCGACTGCACGATCGCAAGCCCCAGCCCCGTACCCCCGGTTTTGCTCGTGTAATAAGGGGTGAACAGGCGCGACGATTCCTCAGGCGTAATCCCCTTGCCGGTATCGGATACTTCGATGCGAGCAGAATTTTCGTCGGCGGTTGCACGGGCGTTTAACCTACCCCCGCTTGGCATCGATTCGATCGCATTCAACACCAGATTTGAAAGTGCGCGATGCAGCAAATCCGGATCACCGGCCACAGAACCTGTCCCTTCAACCTCGCAAGCAATATTTGTTTTCGCCAATTGCGCCTGATAAACCTTCACAACATTTTCCAGCAGCTCTCTGAGTTCCACGCGCTGAAATTGCGGCTGCGGCATTTTCGCGAAATCGCTAAAGCGGCCAACGATCGTTTTCAAATGCGAAATTTCTGCCAGCAACGTCGTGGAACTCTCGCGGAAAGTTTCGTCAAACTCCTGCTGTCCCTGCTCTCGCGAGCGAATGAGATTCTCGACGGTCAGTTGGATGGGAAACAGTGGGTTTTTTAGTTCGTGTGCTAAACGGCGGGCCAGGTCGCGCCACGCAGCCACGCGTTCAGCCTGAACCAGCCGGTCCTGTTGTTGCAGCAATTCGCCGGTCATGCGATTGAACGCATCCGCCAGTTGCCCGATTTCATCCCGGCTAGAAACCTCTACCTGCGCGGTCCAGTTTCCTTCCGCAACCTCATGCGCGGCCCGCGCGAGCTTTTCTACCGGCCGGGTCACCCTTGCCGCCAGCCAACTGCTCAGCAGGATAGCCACCACCAGCCCCGATCCCGCAGCCATCAGCGCTGCGGACCGAATCTGCCCCCGCAATTCGTAATACGGACGACGCGAACTTCCCACCAGCAAAATTCCCAGCAGTTGATTGTTCTCACCATCGAGCGGGATGGCATTCACGGTTTCATCGTCGGCAGCCGAGCCGCTGGACACCACCGCGTTGGCATCTTTTCCATCGCGCTGAACCCGCTGTATCAGCGCAGCCAACGATAGCTCGTTGCCGCTCGGTTCAGAGCTCGAGATCAGATGCTGAGGCGCAAAGTTGCCCGCGCCCGAATCGAGATTTTCATACAGGAGCACTCGCATCCCGGCGGGCAAGTCCAGCGTTGACAGGAACGTCCGGTCCAGCCGAATTCCCCCAATGATGTAGAGTGCGTGCTCCGCCGACGGAACGCTTCTAACGGAAAACAGGCCCAACTCAGCGCCGCCCGGGGTTTCTTCTTCTTTCAGAAATGGTGAGCCTGGCGCTTTTTCGTTCGCCAGGGCCTCCTTATATCCGAACTTCGCCGGCCACTGCGCCGAAGAAATAATGGTCCCGCGATCGTCCGCGATCTCGAGAAAATCCAGCCGCTGAGCTTCTGCCAGCACCTGCGCATCGTCAAGATAGACGCTGTAGTCCGGAGTCGGTTTCGCCGCCGCCAGCGCCATACGATCGATCTCGGGAGCTGTAGCAATCGTCTGGACTCTGCGGGCAACATCCTCTCCGCGGCGGTTGAATTCACGCCGGAATTGCGCCACCAACGCCGCGGTACGTTCGTCATTAGCGCGATCGAACGCGCGGCGCGCCATGTACGAAACGATGACCGCTACCGCAGCGACAGAGATGATCACTGTGAAGGCAAACATGAGCAGCAATCGTCGGCGGAAGCTCATGGCTTCTCCGGCGAGAGCCACACGCCCTCGACGTGCCATTCACCTGAAGCCGATGCGTTCCACTTATGAACATTGCCGCGGACCGAAACCGCGCTCTTCAACTGAAGCAGCGGAATCACCTGGTGTGTGTCGAGCAACGCCTTTTCTGCGGCGTAAAGATCAGCTGCAGCGCTGCCCGCGAATTTCGGCGTAGGAAGGCCAAGCGCCGACGCCAGCTCGCGCAATTGAACCCGGGCGTCTGCAGACGAGGGCGATATCTCCAGCAAGTTCAAATCAGACGCGCCGGAAATCGCCAGTTGAATGGTGAGGCCAACGTCTCGTGCGTTGAGCTGAATCCTTTCCGCGATCACCCGTGATACCGGGTCGCCTGCGTCATATCGCAAGGTCCACGACGAAACCCGGCGAGCAAGCAGCTTCTCACGGCGCGCTGCGTCAATATTCTTCCCTGCGGGAAAAACGAATGCATATCCTGACAACCAGTTCGGCAACAACGCCCCAGTCGCCTCCCCGCCGTCTTGCAGAACCACATGATTGATGGATGCCGTATCGATGCTCAAGGCAAGCGCGCTTCGCGCATGCGACTCATCCGAAGATTTCGGCGGCTCAGCGAAAGCCAGCGCCATCAATGTGAATGGGCGTGAACTTACGACGGTTCGCCCCCCGGCTTCCGCGCGATGAATGTTCTCCGGCGCGATCTCGATCACGTCAGCTTTACCAAGATCGAACAATGCGCTCTGCTCGCGATAACTTTTTCCCAGCTCGATTTCGACCGAATCGAGAAATGGCCTTCCGTTCCAGTACTGATCGTTCGCCTTTAATGAAAGATGCTTGCCGGAATCGAATTGCGAGACCAGGAAAGGCCCAGTACCGATCGCTTTCCCGTTCTCGTGACGAGCGACCGCGTTCGACATAAGCGCGAGTTCGGCCGGCAATGCCGGGCGCGGCGAAGCGGTTTCGATGATCACGGAATTCCCATCCGCCACCACCTTCCAATCTGCATTCGCCGCGCGAAGGGACGCTGCCACAGTGCCGGCATCAAGCCGCGCGCCATCACTGAAACTGACACCGCTACGCAGGAAAATTCGCCAACGCTGCTCACCGCTCTCCGCCTGCCACGAAGTCGCGAGATGCGGTTGCGGCATGCCGCGATCGTCAAGCCTGACCAGTGTCTCGAACACTAAGCGGGTGAGGAAAGGATCTCCTGCCGGATCAATCGAGGCAGGCGCCTCTTTCACAGCGAGGCGCAGCGTTCCGCCGTAATGCGGACGCGACTCCCCCAACGCCATCGCGCACAGCAGGCTAATTGCAACTGAGATTGAACAGCATCGCCTCATAATTGCCCGTTTCGTTGTTCCGTACCACGCCAGCCGCGCTTTCGCCGTTCTGTCCTGTCCACAATGCCGTCAGGTCTCCCGGCAGTTCGATCTTTTGGCTCACTTCCACCGGCTCGCGATCCGGAAACTCGAAAGCTTGAATCGTGTCCTGCCCGGAGTCGCCCGATGAAGTCGTCAGCACCTGCCAGCCCGAACGGCACGCCGTGTGCACACTCGCCATCTCGCTTCCCCACTGGATCTTTGGCGCGTTCTGCGAATTTATGCCATCGAGTATGTGCAATTGGCCATCGATGCCGGCAAACAGCCACAGCACATACTTTTCTCGAGGCACAGGCGCTGCAGAATAAAACGGCGGAGCGGATTTCTGCTTACCGATTCCGGGAACCAGAGCTCCAGTAAAAAAATTCCTCGACGGCGAGAAAAAGGCCGACAGTCCAGAATCGAGCGCGCCTTCGGCCGCAGATTGCAGCGGCCAGGGATCGTCACTCGCCGTGCAGTTCATCGTGAGCGGCCAGGCATTCCCACTCCGACACCCAACGCCTGGAAGATAAAGATCGAACAGACGGTCTTTTCGCAAAAAGATCCTGCCACGCGGATCCCTCGGCATCGTTTTATCGTGAGCAATCGCCACAGACTGTCCCTGGTTCCAGCGATTGCCCGTGAACTCGTAAATCACAACCGAGTCGGTCCCAAGCACGAGCAGCCGGCGAGGGCTGCTCTCAATCGCCGCCACATCGAGGATCGGTTCCGGACGGGAGATCAGCCGAGTCGCCTGCAGCGTCAACGGCCGGACATTCTGACCGCCGATGCTCGAAGCCGGCCGCGGCGCCGAAACAATCAGCAGCGAGCGTTCTTCCGCAGCCTGCTGAATTTCGGCCACCCAGACGTAGTTCTGCAGGTTCTCGGAGAGCGTGATGCGGATGTTTGCCGATGACTGGTCCGGCTGCCAGATCTTGATCCCCGCGCTCGAGAGTGCAGACTTCAGCTCGCTGCGGATTTGTTCCACATCGGCTGGGCCGATCGACGAGCGATTTTCGATCTCCAGCGCCACAACCCCGGGGCCGGTTATAGCCGTGATCTTTGGCGCGAGCTGGTCGGTCAGTTGATGCCAATCCGCACCAAAACCTGCTTGCGGAAAAATGCACAACGCGAGCACCAAACCAACCCAGCGCGCAAGAGGCGAAACCATTGTGGGATTGCGCGAATTATAAACTTTCGCCCTTCGTGCCTGATGACGAGTTAGATGACGAGCTAGCATTCAGCACTCAGCATTCAGCCAAAAACCAAAACCCGCCACGGATTACCACGGATTTTCACGGATTTCCTTGTTTCTCTTGGTTTATCCGTGCTGATCCGTGTAAATCCGTGGCCAAGCTTTTTGTTTTTCATCCCGAGCAACAGCGCATAGCGACAACTCAGCACTCAGCGCGCCGATGCACTGCAGCGCCCTCGCAGGGCTGAATGCTGAGTGCTACTTCTCCTCCCCCTGCTCCGCCTCGCTCCCGCGATTCGCCATGTTCATGCTCTTGAGCACGTCATTGGCGAAGAAAAACTTTCCGTCTGACGGGACCATCATGATCTGCAGCTTGTCGGAAAGCTTCTCGGCCACGATCTTGTTAATCAACAGCGGATTCTGCTTCAGGATGGCGCCCTCGTTCCGCATGCGTTCGGCGTCAGCCACAGCGGTCACGCGAATACGCTCGGCTTCAGCGTCGGCCAGCAGCTTGCGGCGCTCCATCTCCGCCTTGCTGTCAATCACCTTGGCTTGCGCCATGGCTTCGGCATTCTTCACCGTCGCCGCGGCATTGGCTTCGGCATTCTGCACCGTCATTTCCTTGTGCGCTTCGGCTTCGAGCTTGGTCTGCTCGATCTGCTTCTGCTTCAGCGGCAACGTGTATTGCATCGCGTCCGCTTCCGCCTTTGCCTGTAGCACACGTACCTGTGCTTCGCCCTCGGCCTGTTTCACTTGCTGGGCCTTCGTCGCCTCGGCTTGCAGTTCTGCAATTCGCACCTGCTTCTGCTGGATATCGGTCTGCACCGCCATCTGATCGTCTTCCTGCTCCTTCAAAAGAAGGTCTTCAAGACCCTTCGCATACTCCGGCGGAAGTTGAATGTCGCGCAGCATGACTTCTTTTACGACAATGCCATCCGTAGCAAGTTTCTGCGTAATTACACCCGCGGCTTTCTGACGGATCTCCTCCCGCTTGGTCGCGAATACTTCGCGAACCGTGTAGTTCGGAACCAGCTCCCGCCACGCGCTGGCCACAACCGGAGGTACGATCTCTTTATCGATCGGCTGCGGCAGGTTGTTCTGAATGTAATCAAGGTGCTTGGCGTCTAACCGGTAGCGCACCGTGATTGCGAGACCCACGCTCAGGCCTTCCTTCGCTTGTACCTTCAGCGGCTCGCCGGGAATTTGTTTTGCTGCACCTTTGCCATCTTCGACGGCGCCGGTTGTGAAGATCTGGTCGCGCGTGTCAAACAGCACGACGCTCTCTGCCAACGGCGTCAGAAAATGCGCTCCGGGATAAAGCGTACCCGCCTGCGTGCCACTGGTTTGGCTGACTCGGACACCTCCCATCCCGCTGGGAACGACGAATATTCCGGAAGCGAGAATCAATACGACGAGGGCGAATGTGGCGAGCGCAACCGGAGCGCGCCAGCGGATCGGTGGCGGTTCTGGAGCCGCCGTCCCAGGATCAGTGGCCTTCTTGCGAGTGGCCTCAAAAAATTGGTAAAACTCGTGAGCAAGGATCGCGACGGCCGCGACCATCATTGCGATCCCGCCCCAGTGAAGCAGGTACTTGACGAAAATCATAGGTCCTCCCTGTTAGAACCCGGCAAATTAACGGCGGTGCCCGGCCCGGACTCGTACCGGTACAGGCGTGAAGAACAATTGGAAAACCTTGCCGAAGATGAACTCTTCGACTACGAGTGCGACCGCCACCGAAAAGACCAGCCCTCCAACCACTGCCATGAATGTCATAAGCTGCTGCATATGAGTGCCTCCTTGCGCTGGAGAAACTGCAGGAGAACGCCCAAAACGGATGTTGTTGACTTCAGGGAGCTTGCGCCGCGCCGTCAAGGAGGGACTTATAGCTCACAGACCACACTGTGTGGCTGCGCACACGATGGCTCGCCTTGGGGCGGTTTTGCCGACCGGCCGTACATTTCCTCAGAGCCGTGGCATAGACTAGATTTTTGTCTTTAAGGGATTCAGGCCATTCACCTCGCTCAGACAGGTATGTCCGAGCCATACAAGTAACTCCGGGGAAAGAATTTTGGCGACGCAAGACGGGCTTTGGTACAAGGACGCAATCATCTATCAGGTCCATGTACGGGCTTTTTATGACAGCTCGGGCGATGGCAATGGCGATTTCCGCGGGCTTGCCCAGCGGCTGGACTATCTGCAGGAGCTCGGCGTCAATGCCATTTGGCTCATGCCGTTCTTTCCGTCACCCCTGCGGGACGACGGCTATGACATCTCGGACTATCGCTCCGTAAACCCAACCTACGGCTCGCTGGACGACTTCAAAGCCTTTCTCAACGCTGCCCATCAGCGCAATATTCGCGTCATCATCGAAATGGTTTTGAACCACACCTCCGATCAGCACCCGTGGTTTCAGGAATCCCGCAGCTCACGCGACAATCCACGTCGCAACTGGTACGTGTGGAGCGACACCGACACCAGGTACAAAGGCACGCGCATCATCTTTGTCGATACCGAGCTTTCCAACTGGGCTTGGGACCCGGTTTCGAAGCAGTATTACTGGCACCGGTTTTTCAGTCACCAGCCCGATCTGAACTACGACAATCCCCAGGTTCTCGAAGAGATGTGGGACGTCATGCGCTTCTGGCTGAACATGGGCGTGGATGGCTTCCGGCTCGACGCTGTTCCGTACCTGGTCGAACGCGAGGGAACCAACTGCGAAAATCTGCCTGAGACCCACGGAGTGATCAAAGATCTTCGTAAACGTCTCGACAAAGAGTTCCCCGGGCGCATGCTTCTGGCCGAGGCAAACCAGTGGCCCGCCGACCTGCTCGCCTATTTCGGCAATGGCGACGAGTTCCACATGGCCTTTCACTTCCCGCTTATGCCGCGCATGTTCATGGGCCTGAAGCTCGAAGACCGCAAACCGATCACCGAAATCATGAAGCAGACGCCTACAATCCCGGATATCTGCCAGTGGTGTCTGTTCCTCCGCAATCATGACGAGCTGACCCTTGAAATGGTCACCGACATGGAGCGCGATTACATGTACGACGAGTACGCGAAAGAAAAAGCGTATCGTCTGAATCTGGGAATTCGCCGCCGGCTGGCTCCGCTGCTGGATAACGATCGCCGCAAAATCGAGCTGATGAATGGAATGCTGATGTCCCTGCCAGGCACCCCCATCATCTATTACGGCGACGAGATCGGCATGGGCGACAACGTGAATCTCGGCGATCGGAACGGGGTGCGCACCCCCATGCAATGGAATGGCAGTTGGAACGGCGGCTTCTCCGATGCCGATCCTGAAATGCTCTACTCGCCGCTCATGTTGAATCCGGTTTACGGCTTTCAGGCGATCAACGTGTACTCACAGAAACGCTTCGACCACTCGCTGCTTTCCTGGATGAAGCAGTTGATACGCGTGCGTAAAGCAAGCTCCACGCTCAGCCGCGGCTCTATTCAATTTCTTTATCCAGCAAACCACCGGGTGCTGGCGTATCTCAGAAAGCTCGGGAATGAGACCGTGCTTGTGGTCAACAATCTGTCGAGCAAGGCGCAGGCGGTTGAGCTCGATCTCAAGGAATACCACGGGAATATCCTTACCGAGATGTTCGGCCGCAACATTTTCCCGCGCATCGGCGAATTACCGTATCTGCTGACGCTTGGGCCGTATCAGTTCTATTGGTTTAGATTGAGGAGAATCTAGCTGCTAGCCACTAGCTACTAGCTTCTAGCAACCTCTTGCTCACGCAAGCTAGGAGTTAGAAGCTAGAAGCTAGGAGCTGTCTTTGCCCGAAACCTCCATCCTCTCCGACGACTTTCTCCGCGAGCTGATCAACGTCGGCGAAGTGGATATCCTCGTCGGAGTCCCGACCTACAACGACGCCCGCACCGTCGGTCAGGTCGTGCAGGCTGTTCGTGCCGGATTGCTGCAGTATTTCCCGCGCGAGCGGGCGGTCATCATCAACGCCGATGGCGGTTCGCGAGACGGCACGCAGGATCTGGTCCGTGCGGCATCCATCAGCGATTTGAGCGTCACCCCGGATATCCACGCTCTCCGGACCTTGCACAGCATCAGCACGCATTACGAGGGCGGCCCGGCAAGCGGCCTAGCCTTACGTTCGATCCTCGCTGCCGCCGACCTGCTTCAGGCCAAGGCGTGCGCCATCGTCGCGCCCGATTCCACGACAGTTGAGCCCATCTGGATCGATCGCCTGCTGAGTCCGTTGCTCCGCGATTCGCGCGACTTGGTTCTCCCTGTATATCGCCGGCACAAGTTCGAGGGCCTGCTGATCCGCAATCTCGTGTATCCGATGACACGGGCGGTCTTCAAGTGCTCGGCCCGCGAGCCATACCCTACCGATTTTGCCTTTTCGGGATCCTTGGGCAGCCGTATTCTCTCGCAGGACATCTGGTCCCAGGATCACGGGCTTCACGGCACCGAACTTTGGATCGTGCTTTCCGCGCTGGTTGAGAGATGCAAGATCACGCAATCGTTCCTTGGCGTGAAAACACGCTCAGAGAGCGCGCCCGCCGATCTGGTAAAGGCCATGCGGGAGAGCGCCGGTGTGCTGTTCAGTTCGCTCGAAACCAACTACTCCGCCTGGAGTAATTCGCGCGATGCCCTGGAAGCGCCCTGCACCGGTTGCGAGACTACCGTGAGCCTTGAACATTCGCGGTTGAACCGGAAAAGGCTGCATCAGATGTTTGCCTTCGGCGTCTCGGAACTGGAGCCGGT
This sequence comes from Acidobacteriota bacterium, assembly GCA_046735175.1. Classification (GTDB taxonomy): domain Bacteria; phylum Acidobacteriota; class Terriglobia; order Terriglobales; family Acidobacteriaceae; genus Gp1-AA145. Next base: position 11,907 of record JBKPSP010000175.1, on the reverse strand, counting down.
CTTTCTCTCGATCTTGACTCCCCCGACGCACGAGGAACTGAAACGCCTGGCGAGATTGCCGGAAGAAAAATTCTTCTATCCCGAGGAGCTCTGGGTCCGCACCGTGTATGAATTCGCCGCCGCTTTTCACAAAGCTGTAATTGGCCGCGATCACATTGTGCAAGCCCTGGTGCCTCTGTTCCGCGGAAGGGCATTCACGTTTTTGACTGAGAACCGCGATGCCTCGGCGGAGGAAGTCGAGACGAACATTGAATCGTTGTGTCAGGCATTCGAACGGCAAAGGCCGTACCTGCTCGAAGCATGGGACGGCAGGAAGTGAGGCTGGGCTATGTGGCAGAACTTCATTAGCGAATTGGGTCACACCATGGATGAGATGGTGAGGAGCTTTGGGCGATTTCTTCCCCAATTTTTAAAAATGCTCGTCATCGTGGTGGCAGGTTGGATCATTGCTTGGGCACTCCGAGCTATCGTGCGCAGCGCGCTCAAGTTGACGCGCTTCGACAAACTTTCCGAGCACACAGGAGCGACGCCATTACTGCGCGGCGCCGCTTTGCCCTCTCCCACGGAAATCGTCAGCCGGTTCGTCTTCTGGGTCGCCTGGCTCGGATTCATCCTGGTGGGAATCAGTGCGCTTGGAATCGTTGGGTTGGAAGAGCACGTCTCCAGCTTCTTCGGATTCCTTCCGCGGTTGTTTGCGGGACTGTTCATCCTCTTCTTCGGGTTGCTCGCCGCGAGCTTCTTCTCTCGCGCCGTGCTGCTGAGCGGAGTGAATGCTGATTTGCCGTCGCCTCGCCTGATCAGTTGGGCGGTGCGGACGATGATCATTCTTTTCGTGGTCTCGATGGCCTTTGAAGAGCTGGGCATCGGCTCCCACACGGTCATCGTCGCCTTCACCCTCACATTCGGTTCCCTGATGTTGGGTTTTGCGCTGGCGTTTGGATTGGGCGGAAAAGACCTGGCCAAGAAATATCTAGAGCGGCGCTTCGACCGTGACCATCCACCAAGCGAAGCCAGTCACGAGCACGAGGACGAACTGTCGCCGCTCTAAGAACAGTTGTTGGTTGTTGGGTATTGATTGTTGGTTGCTGAAATGAATTGAGGCAGACAATAGTGCACGAACACGCACTGAAACCTGAAACGTGAAACTCGAAACATACTTTGAAACCTCACTTCTTCATCATCTTTAGGGCCACTTCCTTAAACATAACCACGTCTTTATCGCTGTGGTTCTGCAGCCCGATGTAACCCTCGTTCGGACGCGTGCCGCGCTGCGGCTCAAATTTGAATTTGCGCTCAGGGACGGCGTCGCCTTCGGTGTAATCAGAGACCTTGCTTCCATTCAGCATCACGATGGTTCGCGGGCCATCGAGCGTGATCTCCATCGTGTTCCACTCCGGCCCGGGTTTGCCAGTGCGCACCAGAGCCTTTGTCAGAGAATAGAGCGTGCCGGTGGCGTAATATTCGTTCTCCCCTGAAGCCTCGGGATCGTTGTCGATCTGGACCTCGTAACCGTAATGCACCGGCATCCATTCTTCCCGCGGCTCGATTGGAATCCGAATAAACACTCCCGAATTATCGTTGCGGTCTCTCATGCGGAAAACCACACGGATGGTGCAGTCGCCGAGCTTGCCTCCGGCCCAGTAAAGCAGACCCATGCCGCCGTGGGTCACGATCAATCCGTCCTTGACCGTCATCTCTCCCGGCCCAACGTGCTTCCATCCCACCAGGTCTTTCCCATCGAAAAGCTGTTTCCATTCATCGGTTTGGGACTGGGCCGTCACAGCCGAAATCAGCAAGACCGAAAGAAAGAACCAACGAGTCATCGCGTACCTCACGGGACGAAATGTTAACACCCGCTCTGGGCTTTGGGCTGTTGGCTTCAGGTTTTTAGGCTTTGGCCTAGAGCTTGGGGCCTACCTGAAGCCTGCTTCTAGAAATCCGCATCAAAATAGCTATAATTGAGAAAATCTGCCGCCCCCAATGCGGCCTCGATAACCTGGAGTCCGATGTCCAAGAAAATCAAAACCTCGATCCTCGTGATATCTGCCGGAGTACTGCTGTTTACATTCGCCGGCGGAATCAGCGGCGTGCGCGCGTCGAACGACGGCGCCTATCGGCAGATGACCGTCTATAGCGAGGTGCTTTCGCGGGTTCGCAGCGAATACGTGGAAGAGCCCGACCTGCCAAACGTTACCGATGGGGCGCTTCATGGGTTACTCGAGTCCTTGGATTCTAATTCCAGCTATCTGAATGCCCAGCAATATAAGGATTTCAAAGCCCACGCGACCAGCGCCAAGGGAGAAATCGGCGCGACGGTTTCCAAGCGCTTCGGCTATGCATCGGTCGTCTCAGTCATTCAGGGCGGGCCTGCCGACAAAGCCGGCATGCAGGACACCGACATCATCGAGGCGATCGAAGGCAAGAGCACGCGCGAGATGTCGCTGGCCCAGATTCGCAGCCTGCTCTCCGGCGACCCGGGATCCAACCTGAATCTTTCCGTCGTTCGCGCGCGCAGGTCCGAGCCGCAGAAGGTCGTGATCACGCGTGACGTGGTAACCATTCCGCCCGTGAAAGACAAAACCCTTGACGATGGCATCGTGCAGATTCGTGTTGACGCTTTGACCAAAGGCAAGAGCGCCGAAATCGCCAACAAGATCAAGGCCGTTCAGAAAGCCGGCGCCAAAAAGCTGATTTTGGATCTTCGCGATTGTGCCCAGGGCGAGGAATCCGAAGGCATCGCCACTGCGAACCTGTTCTTGAACCACGGGACAATCACTTATCTGCAAGGTCAGAAGTATCCGCGCGAGGCCTTCAATGCCGATCCCGCAAAAGACGTGACCTCCCTGCCGTTGGTCGTGCTGGTCAATAAGGGCACGGCCGGCCCGGCTGAGATCGTTGCCGCCGCCGTCCTTGACAACGCTCGTGGCGACGTGGTCGGCGACAAGACATTCGGTGACGGCTCGGTCCAAAAGCTGATTGAGCTGCCGGATGGTTCCGCTCTGATTCTCTCCGTAGCAAAATACTACTCACCGCAAGGCAAGTCGATTCAGGACGCGGCAGTGACCCCGAACGTACTGGTCGCGGACGTTGCCGACGCCGCCGCCGTCCCCGACGAGGACGAAAACGCCGTCCCCGCCGATCAGGAAAAGAAAGCCGCCCCCGAAAAAGACGAGCAGTTGGACAAGGCGGTTCAGGTGCTGAAAAGCCGCCAGAGCTGACAAGAAAGTAAGAAGTATGAAGTCAGAATGCAGAAGTAAAACGGGCTTGCTTCTGAATTCTGCCTTCTGAATTCTGACTTCCGAAGCACTGCCGTGCTGATATTCTGATCTCATCCCCCATGCCCGCAGTTCTAGACGAATTGCAGGCGGTTGAATCGCGCCGCCGCAAGCTTGTTGGCCGCATCATCTTCGGCCTGTTGGTATTCCTTTCGGCTCTGATCGGCGCACTCAGCGGCCTGCTGCTCATCTACTCTACCGACCTGCCTCAGGTGGAAAATCTCGAGCACTATCGCCCCATTTCAACCACTGAACTTTATGACGTCCGGGGGCGCACTATCGGTTCTTTCGCATTGCAAAGGCGCGTGGTGGCTTCGTACAACGACTTCCCGAAGAACCTGCGTGACGCCTTGATCTCAATCGAGGACAAAAGTTTCTATCGCCACTGGGGGATCAACGTCTGGCGCATTATTGGCGCCGCGTACCGCGATGTCGAGTCTGGAGAAAAGGCCCAGGGTGCCTCCACCTTGACCATGCAACTGGCCCGTAATCTGTTTCTCTCGCCCGACCGCTCCTACCATCGCAAGATCGAGGAAGCTTTACTCGCCATTCAGATCGAGCGCCGCTTCACCAAGGAACAGATCTTCACGCTCTACGCCAACCAGATCTACCTCGGTCACGGCGTATATGGCTTCGAAGCCGCCTCGGAATACTACTTCAGCAAGCCGGCAAAGCAGCTGACCTTGCCGGAAGCGGCTGTGATCGCCGGCCTGCCGAAGTCTCCGGCAAACTACTCGCCCATTAACCACGCCGATCGCGCCCTGCACCGCCGCAACCTCGTAATCAACGCCATGCTCGAAGACGGCAAGATCACCGCCCCGCAGGCTGACACAGCTCGCAATCAGCCAATGGCGTTGAACCTGGCGCATGATCCAAATTCGCTGGCGCCCTATTTCGTCGAAGAAGTCCGCCGCGATCTCGAAAATAAGTACGGAACCGACGAAGTCCATTCCGGCGGCCTACGCGTCTCCACAACCCTCGACATGGATCTGCAGGCTGCGGCGAACCAGGCAGTTTTGGATGGCCTCGCAGCCTACGAACGCCGCCGCGGTTGGCAGGGACATCTGGAAAATGTTCTTTACGAGGGGCAGATCCTGGCAAGTTATCGCCATGCCGATTGGGACCAGCCGGCAGCCGAGGGAAGCTACACGCATGCCTTGGTCACCGCTGTTTCTGCCGGGGGCGCAACCGTCAGGTTCGGGAATGTCACTGCAGACTTGCTTCCTGCCGATGTGGCCTGGACCAAGAAACCGATCGCGAAACTGTTCAGCCCGGGCGATGTTGTCTACGTCAAAATGTTGTCGCTCGAGGCCGGCAATCGCGCGCGGATAAGTCTCGAGCAAGACTCCGGCGCTCAGGCCGCTCTGCTGGCAATCGACAATGCGACGGGGCAAATTCGCGCCATGGTGGGTGGCCGCGACTTCAATCTCTCCAAATTCAATCGCGCTACACAGGCCTTGCGCCAGGTTGGATCGTCATTCAAGCCTTACGTTTATACGGCGGCGCTCGATCAGGGTGCGCGTCCCGATGACGTGATCCTCGACGCGCCGGTCACCTTTCAGACTTCATCGGGTCCTTATGCTCCTCACAACTACGACGAAAAGTATGAAGGCACCATCAGCCTGCGGCGCGCGCTCGCGCAATCGCGAAATATTCCCGCTCTGAAACTGGCCGACAAAGTCGGCATTCGTACCGTCGAAGACTACGCCCGCAAGTTCGGTATCACCTCGCAGCTACCGCCCTATTTGCCGGTTGCGTTGGGCGCGGCCGAGATCACGCTGATAGAGCAAACCTCGGCCTACTCCGTTTTTCCCGATGACGGCGTTCGCATGGTCCCGCGCCTCATCACCAAAGTTACGGACTATGACGGCCGCACACTTGAGGAAGATTACCCGGAAATCAAAGACGTGATCAGCTCGCGAACCGCGCGCCTGATGACCTCCATGCTGCAAGGCGTTGTTCAGCACGGAACGGCGGTGGCTGCGACGCGGATGAAAGTTCCGCTTGGAGGAAAGACCGGCACCACGAACGACTTCACCGACGCGTGGTTCGTCGGATTTTCACCCTCGCTGACAGCCGGAGTATGGATGGGCTTCGACGAGAAAAAATCCCTCGGCCCGAAGGAAACCGGCGCGCGAGCAGCCTTGCCAATCTGGATGCAATTCATGTCCGCAGCCCTGGCAGGCAAGGATGCGGGACAATTCCAGCCCCCGCCGGAGCTGCCGCCGCAGAACACCGCGCAAAACCTGGACACGTCCGATCTCGCGCCCGCGGGAGACGAGAGCCACTAAGTGCAGCATTCAGCATTCAGCCACACCTACTACGTGTCATCTCGAGCGAAGCGGCGCGTGAAACGCGCCGCGTAGTCGAGAGACCCTGTGTTTTCCCGCAAACCAGGCAACGCTAAACGCGCTTACCGCGCCGCCAGCGCCGGTTCCAGCTTGCCCGACTTGAACGCCTCGTAGCGGTTATTGATCTCGTCCCAGTTCACTACGTTCCACCACGCTGCCAGGTATTCCGGACGACGATTGTTGTACTTCAGGTAATAGGCGTGCTCCCAAACGTCGTTGCCGAAGATCGGAAACAGCCCTTGCGAGAGAGGATTGTCCTGATTCGGTGTGCTGATGACGGTCACTTCGCCGCCTGACTTTCCGGCCAGCCAAACCCATCCGCTGCCGAACTGCTTGGTGCCGGCATCGTTGAACTTGGTCTTGAAGTCGTTGAAGTTGCCGAAGGTCTTTTTAATGACATCGGCAATCGGGCCGTTCGGGTCACCTCCACCCTGGGGCTTCATGATCTTCCAGAACATGGTGTGGTTCACATGACCGCCGGCATTGTTCCGCACGGCAGCACGGATATCTTCAGGAACGGCGTTCAGATCTCGGACCAAATCTTCGGCGCTCTTGGATTGCAAATTGGGATGTTTTTCGAGTGCGGCATTCAGATTTTTGACATATGCAGCGTGATGCATATCGTGATGCAGTTTCATGGTCACTGCGTCAATTGTGGGTTCGAGCGCGGCATAGTCGTATGGCAAAGGGGGTAATTCGTGGGCCATGATTCTTCTTCCTCCGAGTTCAAAGATGAGTGCAGGGTAACGAACGATGCACGGATCAGTGAATAGTGGTTAGCGGCTAGCAGCCACCAACCACTATTCTCTCTGAATCTGAATCGGATTGCATCTTGCGGCTTGCAGACGGCGCGGCTCTATGCGGCTCTAGGTGTTAACGGGGTGGAAGTACGGCGTTTTCCGGAATTCTCGCGTTGAAGCAGAATACGGTTGATTTGTTCGACCAGCGCAATCAGGCGTTCTGGATCCTGCTCACGGCTGGCGGCCTGAGAAAGACTTCGCCAATCTTGCATTTGCGATTCCACAGAAAACCTCCAGGGCGGTAGATTATTGACCATTTCGCAGCATCTGCCCTGCCAAACGTGCCCTTTAGAGGCTTCAACGGGTTGCAAAAACCTCAGAGCAGGTTGCCCGCAACCATCGCGTAATTTTTGCAGGACTTTGGAAAAATCAGGCCCGCGACAGTCGTTCATACTCAGCCGCAGACTCGGCCGGCAGAAGTACCCAAAGCGTATAGATACCCAAAGCAGTGAAGAATGGAGGATGGAAGAGCGATAGGACCGCGAGGACAATCGCTGTAATCCGGGCCCAGCGTTCGTGATGCATCAATCCCCAGCCAACCAGAATGCCACCCACCGCGACCAGCAGGAAGACCGACCCCAGGGAAAAGAACACTGGCGGCATGAACATATGGCCAAAAACCTCATCCCCGGCCATCAGGCGCGGAGTCCGGCTCAGGACCATCAGAACTCCCGAAGGAATGATCCACAGCGCCCCGACGATGATCCATAGAATGCCAACCGGCCGCAAATGACGGTCCAGGCGGCTCCGGAAAACCGGCACCGCACCCATGGACTTGGTCACCGGATTCCCGCACCTGGGGCAAACATTAAAGTCCGGTTGAAGTTGCGCGCCGCAGCCATTGCAGAACATGTTCCGCTCCTGCTCTAGCATACGACGAATCGGCCGGTAAGGTTCCGTAGCGAGCGAAAGGCTTCAGGCGTCAGGCGTCAGGCGTCAGGCTCTGAGCTTTCGCCTTAAAAGTGGTTTTGGAATAGACTGGTTTGCACACCAAACTTGCTAAGGAGTCATCATGTCCGCACCCAGCCGTCGCCCTGAGATTCGCCGTCGCAGGACCAGAAAAGAAAAGATTCTGAAGTTGCGCAAGAAGCTGGCAATGGCCGGCTCGGACTCGGATCGCACTCGGATCTCCGGAAAGCTGCATGTGCTCGGACGAAAGTCTCCGGGAGAGCCAATCGTAAAACCGTAAAGAACGCTCACGCCAAAGCTTTCTTTAGCGACCTTTGCGAGTCCTTAGCGCACTTTGCGGTTTAAAGCTTTAATCGCCGGAGAGCGAACTAGTCGCAACGGTAAGAGAAATGCGGTGGGCGAAACCCCTAGCCGGTTGCCGCCCTCGGCTCAGCGTGGAACGAGTTCACCGCCTCTTCCGTCGACTGGTAGACCTCGAACAGCTGATCAACGTGAGTGGTGGTCAGCACCTGGCGTGCAATAGGAGAGAGTCCGGCAAACTTTATTTGCGCGCCGCGATGGCGAGCGGAGATGAACGACGACACCAGCGTGCCCAGGCCGCTGCTGTCAATGTGCGCAACCCAGGCCAGGTTAAGCACAATTTTTTTCGTGTCGTGGAGAAGTTCGAGAAGTACCGCTCTCAGATCGTCCGATTCCTCACCGAAGACGACCCGCCCGCGGCAACGCACCACCGCAACATCGTTACTTCTGGAGACATCTAACTGCAGAGCCATAACAACCTCAGGTTCGTAGTATCGGCTACGAGACCAGGTTCCTTCAGTATACGCCGGGACCGGCACACAACTCGAAAACCGAAGCTCAGTCTTGATTTTGGAAAATGACCTGGCGCATCACGCCTTCGCCGCGGCCACCAGAACGAAAATAATTCCTACCAGCAGCAGAGGCTTGGGCAGCCTCCTCAAAATTTGCCATGCCACGAAACTCATCGCCGATTCCTCCGCGCGGGCGCAGCCGCAATCGAACCAAATCTAACGGGCGGCAAGCCAGACTACTTCGGCCAGAACTGCGAACCAACCTGAGATTTCCTGGACGGCGGAAATTTTAGCCAAAGGCAAAATGCCGCGCAAGATGCTACTTGTCCCCGGCGTCCCGGTCCAATCACCTCCTAAATGGATTACGCTTGATCCGTGGAGAGGACGACCGTCGCCGCTTACCTGTCCGATTTCGAGCGGCTGGGCCGTGAGCCCGCCTACGCCGAAGCGCGCGGATACAGGACCTTTCGCTCAACTTACGGCGATCTGGCAGCCGCCGGTTACCGCTTCGCTCGAGAACTGAACGCCCGCGGGATCCGCAAGGGCGATCGCGTCATGCTCTGGGGGTCGAATTCTGCGGCCTGGGTTGCTGCATTTCTCGGATGCGCAAACCGCGGAGTTATCGCCGTCCCCATGGACCACGCCGCATCCGCCGATTTCGCAAGCCGGGTTTTTCAGCAGGTCGGCGCGAAACTGCTGGTGTGCTCACACGATCATGCCCAACCGAATTTACCGACGCTACTCTTCGAGAATTTCGAAACTGAACTAGCGGCCCATTCCTCCGCGCCGCTTGCCGCGGAAGCCGTCAGCCCCGACGATCCACTTCAAATCGTCTTTACCTCCGGCACGACCGCCGAGCCAAAGGGCGTGGTGATCTCACACGGTAATGTACTCAGTAATGTCGCGCCGCTCGAACGGCAGATTGCCGGCTATGCGAAATATGCCCGCCTGGTCCATCCGCTGCGCTTTCTGAACTTGCTGCCGCTCAGCCACGTCTTCGGACAATTTCTCGGCATCTATCTGCCTCCCCTTCTGTGCGGCACGGTCTTCTTTCAGGACTCGCTGAAGCCCGGCGACATCATCAACTCCATCCGGCGCGAGCGCATCTCGGTGCTCGTCGCCGTGCCGCGGATGATGCAGTCGCTGAAGGAAAAAATAGAGCGCGATCTGGAGAGCGATGGAGCGCGCGCGCAATTTAAGCGTGCCTATGAATCAGCCGAAGGCAGTCATTTCCTCCGGCGATGGTGGATCTTTCGCCGCATTCACCTCCAGTTCGGATTGAAATTCTGGGCGTTCATCTCCGGCGGCGCTGCTCTCGATCCCGAAACCGAGGAGTTCTGGCGCCGCTTGGGATTCGCCGTCATTCAGGGCTATGGCCTCACCGAAACCACGTCCCTGATCAGCGTGAACCACCCGTTCAAGACGGGAAAAGGTTCCATCGGCAAAGTGCTTGCCGGACGCGAAATCAAGCTCGCACCAGACGGCGAGATTCTGGTTCGCGGTGGTGGCGTCGCTTCAGGTTATTGGAGCAGCACTGGCTCCACGCCCGCGGTCAGTGAGGAAGGCTGGTACCACACCGGTGACATCGGCGAACTCGATCGCGACGGAAATCTGTTCTTCAAAGGCAGAAAGAAGGAAGTCATCGTCACTCCCGCCGGGATGAACGTTTATCCCGAGGACATTGAAGCCGTGCTGAAGCAACAGCCAGAAGTGAAGGATGCCGCAGCAGTCGCGCTGAATCGAGACGGAAACGCCGAGCCTTGCGCAGTCTTAATTTTGAAAGATACGTCCGCCCGCCCCGAACAGGTGATCGAAAAAGCGAACGAAACCTTGGCGGAATATCAGCGCATTCGCAGATGGGTAATCTGGCCCGAGGAAGACTTCCCGCGAACCTCAACTCTCAAGCCCCGACGGGCGGCAATCGCCGAAGCTGTCAGCACAATCCTCGCAACCGGCGGCTCGAAACCGCCGCTCCGCGGCTCCGAGCTGGGCGAGCTGATCTCGCGAATCACGAAGCGCTCGGGCATTGCACTCGACCAAAGCGCGCGGCTCGACTCCGATGTCGGTCTTAGCTCGCTGGATCGCGTAGAACTGCTCAGTGCGCTCGAGGATCGCTATCAGGTGGACCTGAGCGAGACCAGGTTCTCTTCCGCCAACACTGTCGGCGATCTCGAACGCATGCTGAAAGGCGAAACCGCAGCGCGGGCCACCTATCACTACCCGGCTTTCGTCCAGCGCTGGCCGATCACCTGGCTCCGCTTCGCCATTCACTATTTGTTGTTACGCCCGGCGGTGTTCTTGCTCGGATGGCCGCGCATCGTAGGCCGGGAGCATCTCCGGGGCATCGCCGGGCCGGTGCTGGTTATTTCCAACCATATCGGAGACGTGGACGTAGGCTTCATTCAGACCGCGTTGCCCTTTCGACTTCGCCACAAACTGGCGACCGCAGCCGGTGGCGAGGCCCTCGAAGCTCTCCGCACTCCGCCTGCCGGCCGCAATCTCTTCATGAGAATCTTCGACCAGATTGAATGGTTCCTGGGAGTTTCTCTGCTCAACCTGTTTCCCCTTCCGCGCGACGCCGGCTTCCGCGACAGTTTTGCATTTGCCGGCGAGTCGGTTGACCGCGGCTACAGCATTCTGGTCTTCCCCGAGGGACATCACACAACCGACGGCAAACTTCGGCCATTTCGTACGGGGATCGGAATCCTCGCAAACAACCTGAAAGTGCCCGTCGTTCCCATGCGAATTGACGGCCTGTTCGAGCTTAAAAAGGCAGGAAAAAGGGTCGCAAGGCCTTTCCGGATCACGGTGAAGATCGGCGAGCCGGTCAGTTTTGAACCGGGTCACGAACCCGCACAGATGGCCGCCGAGCTCCAAAGACGCGTGGAATCGCTGTAGAACGTCGCAATCCGCACAGTTTCAACAGCTTATCAACACGTCACGAGATCAAAACTACAGAGTTAACCCTATGGACGGGATTTGACCTTTGCGCGGATCGGGCCTTCCGCCATGCGGCGCGGCCTGTTGCCCCGAATACCCTGTTGCCCCAAATACAAAGAGGCCGACCCGGAGGAGCAGTTCTGGTGGGTCGGCCTGTGAGGCGTTAGCAGAAATTTTGGTTTCCGCGTCACGCAAAGCTGTAGGCCGGTCCGGCCAGAACCGGCCTTGACGAAGTAACCGCGCGACGGAGCGAAATGCAAGAACTCGGAAGGCAGAGTCACCTGCACCCAACGCAGCTTCCATTCAGCTTGGTGGTTCCAGCGCCTTGCGTCAATTCCGCAAAAGTTGCAATTTCTCTACAACTTTCGGGTCAAGGAAACCTGACAAACGCCCGACTTATGTTGCTTAATTTCTGGTGTTTGGCGCTGCTGGTTCGGGTATATACTCCGTCTACTATGAGCCACTTCAGTATCCCAGCACTGCTTCTTTTCTCCGTCTCACTTGCCACGACAACTGTCGCTCAGAAGACGGACACACTCAACACCAAACAACCGGTTGCCACCGTGGATGGCCAGCCCATTTTCGCTGAGGATCTGGCGCCATCTGTCGAGGGTCAAATTCAACCACTTCGCAATCAGGAATATGAAATCAAGAGGAAAGCACTCGATAGTCTGATCGAGCAGAAAATGTTGGAAGCTACTGCTAAAAAGAAAGGCGTCACGGTCGAAAAGCTAATCGATCAGGAAGTGGTTTCCAAAATCGCGGATCCTAGTGACGCCGAGGTCGAGGGCTATTATTACGGATTAAGCCTGTCTCTTAT
>JBKPSP010000174.1:0-31670 GCA_046735175.1 Acidobacteriota bacterium | reverse complement strand
AGGACGGCCTGGTGAAAGAACTACTCGCCCGCGAAGGCATGAACGTGAATGCCGGGGATTTGCTGGCGGTGCTGGAGTAAATTCAGAAGTAAGAAGTCAGAATGCAGAATTGAGAGGCGACTTATTTCTACATTCTGACTTCTGATTTCTTACTTTTGCAGCAATCTCTGCGCGTAGTAATTCTCAATCTTGGCCTGATCGTGCATGACTTCGTAGTACGCCGCCTTCATCAACTGCTCGCGTCGGTCCTGAAGCTGGGACCGAATCTGCTGCTCCACTCGCGGGTCGGAGATTTCACGCTGACCCGAGGGCTCAACCGCGATCAACTTTACGATCTGAAAACCCGCGACCTGCTTGGTTTGAGGATTGGTTAGCGCGATGATCGGAGTGTATTGTCCGGCTTTTAGTTTGACGACAGCTTCGCGCGTCGCAGCGTCCGTCTGCTTCAACGCAGATTCGGGGGCGATGCCGACATCTCCGCCGTTGGGTGCCGTCGAGGTATCTTCCGAATAGGTCATAGCGAGGCGCGAGAAATCATCTCCAGCCTGTAACCGGCTCATGACCGCCTCTATCTTCTGGCGCGCCTCGGCTGCGTTATGAGCTTTGTTGCCGTTGTCCTGCGAAGGCGCGCCGGGCGAGGTGGTGACCAGAATGTGGGCGAGATGGTAACGCGGCTCGATCAAATTGAACTCGGCTTTGTGCCCGTTGTAATAGTCGGTGATGTCCTGCTGGGTAATGTTGATCTTCGACGTGACTTCCTTGTTCAAGACTTTCTCTGCGGTCAACGTGCGCCGGATGTCGTGACGGAAATCGTCCAGCGACATCTTCCTTTCGCTGAGCCGCTGGGCAAACTCGGCAGCGCTATAGGGGGACTTCACCTCGTTGAGTCGGCGATCGACTTCTTCGTCGGTGGCCAGCAAGCCGAGTTTGGCGGCCCGGTGCATGAGGATCTCGTTTTCGATCAAAGTATTCAGAATGCTGAGCCGCAGGCTGGTTGCCTGCTCGTCGCTCAGCGGCTGGCTTGAACCTGCAGTCTGGCTCTGGAAATACTTGTCGACGTCGGCGCGATATATCTTCTGGCCATCGACGCTTGCCGCCACATCATCGCCCACCGTCCTCAAACCGCAGGAGGTGGCGAGTATGACGAGAGCGATCAGCGGCAAAGCTGCGAACTTCTTCGCGTGTCTGGACGAACCCAAGTAAATTTTCATTTGCGATTAACTACTTTGCAGCCGTTGCGTCAGCAGAAGCAACCGGATGCGCAGGGACGGCAACACCAACCCGCTTCAAAGCTGCATCCAGCAATTCGCGGATCTCCTGCGCCGGGCGGGCACCATCCACCAGTTGCCCATTGATGAACATCGTCGGCGTGCCGCTGACATCAAGGGACTCGCCTTCTTTCATTGAGGCCTTCACAGCGTGATCGTCCTGGGCTTTGACGCAGGCCTGAAGTTTTCCAGTATCCACTTTGAACTTTCCGGCTTCAGTCACGGTGATGTTATCGAGGGCGGCGAATTGTTTGTCGAGACCTTTTTCCGAGTTGACCACGTCGCGATGCGCGTGGATATAATCGGCGAAATCCCAGTAAGCGTCCGGGTTCTCAGCCGCAAGGCAGTTGGCGTCAACCGCAGCGTGGATCGCCCAGGGATGGATCTCTGCCAAAGGAAAATCCTTGTAGATAAAAGCGACCTTGTCGCTGTACTCCTTGTAAATCTGCGGGAACAGTGTCTGATGCGCGTGCGAGCAGTAGGGGCACTGAAAGTCGTCGTAGTTAACGACAACCACTTTTGCCTCCGGATTCCCGCGCACCGGACGGCCTTTCAGATCGATCTTCTTCATCACCTCGGCGTAAGGATCGGCGCTCAGGTCCATTTTGGTAAGCCGCATGAGCGTCTTCTGGTCTTTGGAGAGCAGGAAGTCGTAATTCTGTTTGCGGCCCTGATCGTCGAAGGTGACGGTGAGCGCGTCATAGTTGGGAAAATCGCTCGCGCGCGGAGCAGAGATGGTGACCTTCACCGATGGAGGAAGCTTGTAAGTGAACCGGATGTGCTGCTCAATCTTTGAATCGAGTTCGCTGGGAGCCTGGGCCGAGCAGCCGAGGCAGATGAGAAGAAACAGCACAAACGCGCGTTGTAGAGAGGTCATTAGAAACCGCATCAACATTGAAGATAGGCGATTATCTCACAGGCGGACGACAGAGCTGGCAAAAGGCTTTAGCCGCAGGGTTCGCAGAGCCGCTGAGAACCTCGATTCAAGCAGTTCGACGAGGTAGAGAAATTTCCTCCGCGGAGAGTAATGCGTTCATAGAGCCTGAGCGGAACCCTTCGAGATCGAGCGTGACGAACTTGAATCCTAGAGATTTGAACAGTCGCGTGAATTCGGCTGCCATTTCTGCACTCATGGCACGAGGCAGTTCTTCGCGAGCAATCTCGATGCGAACAATCTGGCCGTGATGGCGAACTCGAAATTGCCGAAAACCTAGTTGGCGAAGGTAGTCCTCTCCTTGTTCGATAGCGTGGAGCGCCTCGGTGGTGACCGGCTGGCCATACTCAATGCGTGAAGAAAGGCACGCGGACGCAGGCTTGTCCCAGATGCGAAGGCCGGCCTCGTGGGCAAGCGCGCGAATTTCGGCCTTGGTGAGGCCGGCTTCGATCAGTGGGGCAGCGATCTTGTGCTTGGAAGCAGCAGCCTGGCCCGGGCGAAAATCGCCTTTATCGTCGAGATTCACCCCATAAGCAATCGTCTGAAATCCATTCGCAGCAGCGAACCTTTCCATTACGTCGAACAGTTCGTCTTTGCAGTGAAAGCAACGTTGGGAGTCGTTACGAACATATTCCGGACGGTCGAGCTCTCGCGTCTTGATAACTTCCAGAGGAATGTTTTGTTCGTTCGCAAACGCGATCGCATCTTGCAGCTGAAAGCGCGCCAAGCTGGGGGAATCGGCGATCACGGCGAGCATGTCGGGACCGAGCGCCTGATAGCAAGCCCAGGCCAGGAATGCGGAATCGGTTCCACCGGAGTAGGAGACCAGGGTGCGCCCGAGCGCGTTGAGGTGCTGGTCGAGGACGGAGCGTTTAGTGGCGAGTTCGGGCGTTAGCGACACACCGATATCATATGATGAATTTGTAAATTCTTGTGTGCGTCGGGAGTTGGCGGATCAGAACAGCCTTTCGCTTCTCCTCAAATTCCCGAACGCCCCCACGTTCGCAAGCGAAAACGTAAACCGGTACTGGTTCTCGTTGCGTACGGCGAGCGCGAAGCGGCGATACTCCACGTTCAGGCCGCAGCAGTCCCAGTTGTAGGCGAGTTGGGCGGAACCGTACTGGAGTTGATTCAAACGAGCGTCGAAACCAAGATTTACCGCTCCACTGAATCCGCGCTTATTGGCACTGCCATATCCGAGCACGGAGCGAAACTGGTTGAACTTCTGTGTGATCGGAGTGGCACTCGAAGTGGAGATTTCGCCGGGCGTGTGCAACAGGGCGTTTCCCGCGCCGACCGTAAACTCGCCAAAGTGGTGATTAAACAACACGGTGCTGGTATTCACGCGACCGGCGCGGAAATCATAATCGGCGTCCCATTCGAGGTCGCTGTTGGTATTCAGCGACAGGCGCAACCTCGAGACCAGGGGAGACAGGCGGCGTTCATCGGTGAGGAAGGCGATACCGGTGAGATCGACCGTGCTCTCGAAGACGTTGCGGCGGCCTGGAACCAGCGCGCCTCCAAAAGTCGGATCGATGAAGTATTTCTGTGCCAGCTCCCAGGTCAGTACCTCCCGCGTCTCGGGCCCTGGCTGGCAGGATCGTGCCGCAGCGGATGGAGACCGCTCCCATGGGATCCGGCTTGGGGCGGGCGCGCCGCCGACAATCAGACTCGGCATCCCTTCGGGCGCGCACTTATCCGGCTGAGAAGAGGTCCGTTTCGCATAAAGCCGGTTCACCAGTGCGTATTCGACCTCGTTGGTGTCGCTCAAAATATCGCGATCGTCGAAGCGGAGGATGTGCGAGAAGTTTTCAACTCCGGTCAGGTAGGTATAGTTGATGCGCGGCTCAATGACGTGCTTCCACTTGCGGCCGAGGAACTCGTGATCGAAGACACGGTCTAACGCCGGCGGGCGCAATTCCAGCCGCGCCTGCAGGGACTTGCGATTAATAGTCTGGGAAAGAACTGTGCCGACATCGGTCAGCGCGATGCTGGTCGACGGAATGAGCTGCTGGGTGTAGATCGTGTCGCGCGCTGAAATTTCCGGACGAAAACTCCAACCGTCAAAATGCCACGGCAGCGAGAGGGAAGGATTCAGATCGAAGCGACCCACCAGCGGCGCAGTTCGGAAGCCGGGTTCGCTGCGCGATAGACCTTCGACATCCACGTCGAATGCGCCATGAAAGGGAGACCCCCACAGTTGCTGGTCCACGCCGGAGGCCTCAATGCCGGGTGCATGCAGAATTGTGACTACGTCTCCAATATTTGTGCTTTGGAAATTCTGATAACGACGTATGTGCGCATTGAGAAACACGCTGTGAGTGGAGTTGGTGAGGAACGCATCCGACTTGACCTCAGAGTTTGCCGCCTGCGCGAAAACATCGCTGAATGCCAGCCGAAACACGTAGCGGCTCAGGTAGTCGACGTTCGCAACTGCACGGGTGTCGTTCCAGAACTTTCCTTCTGCATTGAGGCGTATCTCCGTGCCACCCTGGCTTACGCCGTTGATGCCGCGATCAAGAACGCTGAAAAATGTCAGGTCGGCAAAGGAGTCTTCCGTCGGGCGAAAACGAACCTCTCCGTCTGGCGCCCAGCCGCGCTTGGAAAAATACTCAGCGCCGGCCAGCAGGTCCATATCGCGTCGAATCGCCCAGAAGACTGACTCGCCCACGGTGTAGCCGCGAGTGGACGAGCGGCCGATGTTGGGGATCAGAAATCCCGACTGCCTGGGTGCTTTCTGCACAGGGTGCGTGGCGAATGGCAAAAAGAGGACCGGAATGCCTTCCAGTCGAAAGTCGGTGCGATAGATCTTCGCGTTGCCGCCGGCTTCGACATCCACCTTGTGGGCCGCGAACATCCATTTTGGACGCGGCAGTTCGCAGGTCGTGATGGTTCCGTCCGTCACGATGTAATGATCAGGCCCAGTTTTTTCGACAGTCCGGCCATGAAAGAAAAACGGATTGGGTCCGGTGAGCACAGTTCGATTGCGGCGAAGCTGCACCCCAATCGTGCCGGTGACATTTTCGAATTTGCCGGTTTCGCTTTGCAGGTTGTACGAACCACGAGCGGCTTCGATGTGCTCGTCATTGGGGCCACCTTCCAGCACCAGGTCGCCTTCGGCGTCAGCCTGCCCTGAATCCTGGTTATAGGTGACCCGGTCGGCCGAGAGCGTGTATACGCCGTATCGGATCTTCACATCGCCCTGAAGTTTGTAGAGATCGCCCTCTTTCTCCTGCGTGGTCGCTTCGATGGTGAGCGGGACATTGTTACCAGCGCCTGTCCGCGCCGGGTTCGATGCGGGAAGCAACTGGCTGGTAACTAACGGACTGGTGAGTAGCAGGTGACAAACCCAAGCCGCCGTGATAACCAAACATGTACGAGCTCGCATCGGGAGTGCACGCCGTCCAGAGTCACCGTGAACTTAGCACGTTCGCAAGCGGCGAGGCAAAATGCCGCAAGCGCCAGATCGCCACATGGACCCTCAGGAAGCACAACCCGGCATTCTCGAGCAATCAACATACTTCGATCCCGACGCGCCCGACGTGAGCGAACAACGGTTTTCCGCAAGTCTCGACGCGGCGGAGGCGAAGCCGAGTTTTGTCCTGGATGATCCAGAGAACAGACTCGAGGCACAGGCGACACCGGTACCCGGGCCACCTCCGGAAGAACCAATTCACTCCCGCGAAACGGGCGACTGCATTTCGGACGAGCCAGACGTGCCTGTTTCGACAATGGGGGACGATTGGCGAAATCAGGTCAGCGCGAAGGTAAATCATTACAAGTCCCGCAAGGCGCCCAAGGTCCGGTATCCGTCACTTCACTTGCAGTTTGAGCCCTCGGCTGCGCGGGTAAGAGCCAACGTGGAGCTCGAGCCTCCGCTTTTAAACGATCCGCCGTTGCAGGTCGAAATCCCGCGATCTCGGCCAGTTCCGGAAAATCCTGTTTCCCTGGAAGCGACCGCACGGGTGATTGAGTTCCCGCGCCCTGCGGGTCCGCCGGCAGCTTTGAACGAATTGGCCGAACCGTTACTCGACCGTCCGCGAATACTGGAAGCTCCGGGACTGGTGCCGCCGCCACCTGCACTTGGCGGCATTCTGATCGAAGGCATTAAAGAGCCAACGACAGAACGGCGCCCGGGCTTCGACATGCCATTGAGTTCCGCCCCGTTGGGGAGGAAGCTGTCCGCGGCTGGAGTGGACGGACTGTTGGTCGCTGCGGCCCTGGCGATCTTCGGATACGTATTGTTTCGCTTCAACGCTCCACTGCAGCCCGGCAAACCGATCTTCGAGGCTGCGGCGATGATCGTGGCCGTCCTGTGGTGCGCGTATCAGTACGCTTTTCTGGTCCACACGGGTAGCACACCGGGAATACGGATTTGCCGGCTCGTGCTGACCCGATTTGACGGGGGCCCGGTGTCGCGAAGCCTTCGTCGCTGGCGGGTGCTGGCGTCATTCCTCTCCTGCATCTCCCTCGGCCTTGGTTATGCCTGGTGTTTTTTCGACGAAGACCAACTCTCCTGGCATGACCGCATCACAAAGACGCATCTTGCCTGCGCCCAGCCTGCCGACCAATCCTAGGCGTGCGTGTGCTAAATTCCTAAGACCAGCGCCAACTATCTTCGTTCGATGTCTACTGCTCCCAACAATCGCCGGCCGGCAGTCAAGGTATTCGTAGCAACCACCGTTCTGCTCAGCTTCATTTCCTTCTGGCGCGCGGCGGCCATCGTGCTTTCCGATCTCGGGTCATCTGCCTACTATGTAGGCGGCGATGCGGAAAAAGTCATAGGCAAGAGCGCACCGTGGTTCATTCTCGGCGTGATGCTGTTCGCGAACTGCGTGCGCGCGCTTTACATCGAGTCCACCAGCATGTTCGTGCGCGGCGGCGTGTATCGTGTCGTGCGGCGGGCCATGGGCGGGACGCTGGCCAAGTTTTCGGTCTCGGCGTTGATGTTCGATTACATCCTGACCGGGCCAATCAGCGGTGTTTCTGCCGGACTCTACCTGATGGGATTGCTGAATGGACTTCTGCAGCACGCCCACTGGCATTTCCGGATTCCAGAGAACATCGGCGCGGCCCTGTTTGCCATCGCGGTAACCATGTATTTCTGGTGGAAGAACACGCAAGGCATTCATGAGTCCAGCCAGAAGGCGCTGCAGATCATGAGCATCACGACTGTCATGGTGGTGATTCTCATCATCTGGTGCACCGTCACGATCCTTCACGGGCCGTTTCAGGTGCCGCCGAACCCGCTGAAGTACGGAATCAGCTTGAATCACGAATCGTTGGGCTGGCTGCATTCGCTCAAGGACAGCTGGCTGAGCCATCTCACCATGTTCATCGTGTTCGTCGGGTTTGGCCACTCGGTGCTGGCCATGAGCGGCGAAGAGACGCTGGCGCAGGTCAACCGCGAGATTGCTCATCCCAAGCTGCAAAACCTTAAGAAAGCAGCGGTCGTCATCGGCATTTACGCCCTGCTGTTCACGGCGCTGACATCCTTCTTCGCGGTGATGATCATTCCCGACAACGTTCGCCCACAATATTTTGGGAATCTTATCAGCGGGATCGCGCTGCACCTGTGGGGACCGATCTGGGCCAAGCTCATCTTTCAGGCGTTCGTCGTTCTGGTTGGAGTGCTGATTCTTTCCGGCGCGCAGAACACATCCATCGTGGGCGCAAACGGCGTGCTCAATCGCGTCGCCGAGGACGGTGTGCTGACGGATGCGTTTCAGAAGCCGCATCCGCGCTACGGCACCAGCTACCGCATCATCAATCTGGTGGTCGGAATGCAACTGCTGACCATTGTTCTGACCCGCGGCAACGTCTTCACCCTCGCGGGACTCTATGCTTTCGGCGTGGTTTGGAGCTTCGCGTTGATGGCACTGGCTGTTCTCGTGTTGCGTTACACGGAGCCGGCCAAACGCGAATGGAAAGTGCCGGGCAACATTCCGCTGGGCAATGGACGAGAGTTCCCTCTGGGAGTGGTGCTGATCGCTACCGTTCTGTTTCTGACCGCAGTGGTGAACTTCTTTACCAAATATCAGGCTACCGTCGGCGGCGTAACCTTCAGCCTGGTTTTCTTCGCCCTGTTCACCTATTCGGAGCGCCGAGTGGCGAGGGAACGCGCGGGCAAGCCGGAAGGTCTGGATCAATTCCGCGTGTATGGGAACGAAGAGCCGGAGAATGAAACTCTGGGCGTCAGGCCGGGAAACATCGTGGTTGCGGTGCGCGATCCAAAAAATCTGTACTACCTTCGTGACGTTCTGCGCCGGACGGATACGCAAAAGCAGGATGTCATTGTCATGACTGCGCGCCTCTACCATCGCGAACATTCCTTCGGCGACACCTCGCTCGAAGCCGGCCAGGTATTCGATCATTACGAGCAGGAACTGTTCACCGCGGCGGTGGCTGCAGCGGAGAAAGAGGGCAAGCCGGCGTCGCTCCTGGTGGTGCCGGCCACCGACGTTTTCGACGCCATTGTCGGGACTGCTCAAAGGCTGGAATCGAGTCGCATCGTTTGCGGAGTCTCCAACAAACTAAGCGCCGATGAACAAGCGAAGCTGACCGGTGATGCCTGGGAACGGCTACCCGAGCCCAAGCCTCGCATCATCATGGAAGTCCGTCTGCCGGATGGCGTAGCTCGCGAATACTATCTTGGCCCGCACACGCCACGTTTGCGTGACCAGGACCTCAATCTTTTGCATCACTTGTGGCTTGAAATCACCTCCGACGCTTCATTCGCTGGAGCCCATCACTATCACATCGTCGCTCTTGCTTTGGAGGAACTGGACAAAGAACTGCACGGCGAGAAGCGCGAAGAAGTCCTGGAAAAGCTGCGGCAAGAGCTGCACAAACGTTTAAGCGACGAGCACTGAGCCGAGATCGCAGTCTTTGCTTGCGACCGCCGTTATTCACAATTAAAATCGAATCGACGTTGAATCCCGCCACTTAGGCGGGAGCGGGGGACCCGCAACGGGATTGATCTGGAGCACTGAGGTGTTCCGGCAAAGTTCCGACGGGGCGAATCCGTCAGGCCGGCCCAACCGGCGCACGGTAGGACACCTTTCAGTCCGAGCCCGACAGCTAACCTCGCAAACGCAAGAAGGGAGCGCTCGCGCTGCTCGGCGGGCGAGTCTAATGCAAGCCACACAAAATACTTCCACCCCTTCGGGGACAACTTCCTCCCCGCGGGTATTGGTCGCCTCCAGCGCCATGCTCGCTTTTATTTCTTTCTGGCGTGTGGCCGCGATCGTACTCAATGACATGGGCTCTTCGGCGTTTTACGCCGGCGGAATCTCCGAGCACTTTATCGGTAAGACCGCGCCCTGGTTCATTCTCGCGATCATGATCATCGCCGCCGGCGTTGCGCTGCTCTACATCGAGAGTTGTTCGATGTTCGTGCGCGGCGGCGTGTATCGCGTTGTGAAAGAAGCGATGGGCAGCGGACTCGCGAAGTTCTCCGTGTCTGCGCTGATGTTCGACTACATCCTGACAGGCCCCATCAGCGGCGTTTCCGCGGGGCAATACCTAGTCGGAGTGCTGAATGAGATCTTTCAGTACTTCCACTGGCACCTGGTGCTGCCTGAAAACCTGACCTCTGCCGCATTCGCCGTCCTGTGCACAATTTATTTCTGGCGGGAGAACATCAAAGGCATCCACGAATCCAGCGAAAAGGCGCTGCGCATCATGCAGATCACCACTGTGATGGTGGTGATCATGGTGTTCTGGTCGATATTCACGTTGTTTGTGCGTGGCGCGCATCTTCCTCCGTTGCCAAATACCCATACTTTGACCTTCTTTCAGGGCGAGCACGGCGGCGCGCTCGGCTGGCTGAGGCACACTGGGCTTCCGTCGATCGGATTCATCGGGATCCTTATTGGCCTTGGTCACTCGGTACTTGCCATGAGCGGCGAGGAAACCATGGCCCAGGTATACCGCGAGATCGAGCATCCCAAGCTTCCCAACCTGAAGAAAGCCGCACTGGTGATTTTTATTTACAGCTTGATTTTCACCGCCGGCGCAACCTTCTTCGCGGTGATGATCATCCCGGATTCAGTCCGCGGCAGTTACCAGGAAAACCTGATCGGCGGGCTGGCCATGAATCTCGCCGGTCCGTTCACCTTGCGGCTCGCCTTCCATATCTTCGTGGTATTCGTCGGCGTGCTGATGCTGGCGGGCGCGGTCAATACCGCGATCGTTGGCTCCAACGGCGTCCTCAACCGCGTTTCTGAAGACGGCATTCTGCCGGATTGGTTCCGGCGTCCGCACAAGAAATTCGGGACTTCTTATCGCATTCTGAACCTGGTGGTCGCGCTGCAGTTGCTGACCATCATCCTCAGCCACGGCGACGTGATCGTCCTCGGCGAAGCTTATGCATTCGGCGTCATGTGGAGCTTCTCGATGAAAGGCCTGGCGGTGCTTGTGCTCCGCTATACCGAACCCGGCCAGCGCGACTACAAAGTGCCATTGAACTTTCGCATCGGGAAAGTCGAGGTCCCGTTTGGACTCGTTGCAATCACGGCTACGCTGGTTGCGCTCTGCGCCGTGAACCTTTTTACGAAGGAAGTCGCGACGGTTTCCGGCCTCGCCTTTACGCTCATCTTTTTCATTGTGTTCGAGATTTCGGAGAAAGTGACGCGCAGGCGCGCCAGCCAGCACGCCGAACTTGACCAGTTCAACGTTGAACCCGGCGATGACCTGACTCCGCAGGCGCTCGGAGTTCGCAAGGGCAACGTGCTGGTGATGGTCCGCAACTACACCACGCTTTACAACCTGTCGCAGACCCTCGACCGGGTGGACGCGCGAAAGCAGGACGTGGTCGCTCTTCACCTCCGATTCCTCGGGCGCGGTGAGGGCGGCGAGTACGAACTTGAACCCCAGCAGTTATTCAGTTCGGAAGAGCAGACACTGTTCACCAAAGCGCTGGCGTTAGCGGAGAAGAAGGGCAAGACCATCCACCTCGCAGTCGCGGGAGCTACGGAAAAATGGGAAGCCATCTTGCGCGCGGCGCAAAGCCTGCAGTCTTCTGTGGTCGTTCTCGGAGCGTCGCCGAATCGTCCGGTGACTGAGGAAGCCCGCATCGCCGGACTTGCCTGGGAGCGCCTTCCAGAACCGCGACCGCAACTGACGCTGATTCTGTATCTGCCCACAGGCCAGGAACACATCGCCTATCTGGGGCCGCACGCACCCCATCTCACCACCAAAGAGATCGACTTGCTGCACGGAATCTGGCTCGAGTTAAGTAGCGACGTGGCGCCCGCAGAAATCCATCACCATGACGTGATCCACTTCGCACTCGAAGAACTGAAGCTCGAAATGAACGACTTCCAGCGGGAGGCAGTAGTAAACCGGCTGCGCCAGCACCTGCATGAGATCGAAAGCAAACGGGCGCCGCACGCCTAGTGGCCGGCTGCTCAGCTCACTATCGCAGGCTTTTCTTCGATAAGGGTTGATGTGCCGGTTGCAACTTTCGGCGTGAGCAGCGGCCAGCCTTTCCGCATCACGTAATCAAGCCACGCGCCTGCGAATTGAGAAGTGAGCACCGCCGCGAGCACAAGCGTGGTGTAGAACTGCGGGCTGATGATCCCAGCATCGAACGCCACGCTGGCCAGCACAATTCCCGGACCTCCGCGCGCGTTGGTGGTGATCGCAAGGTTCATCAGATCGAGACCGCGAAATCCCGCAAGCCGCCCGGCCATCGACACGGAAGCAATCTTTACCACGCAGCTTCCCACGATGAAGGTCGCCAGCATCGCCACAGAAACTCCTCGAATCAGGTCCAGCTTCAGCCCAACCATTGCGAAATAGAGCGGGATAAAAAACGCGAACGCCACTTTTCCAATCGCTCCCAGCGCTTCGGCGAACAGCTTTCTCTTTTTGTGAACCACGGAAAATCCCGCAACAAACGCCCCAAACACCAGGCTCACTCGCAGCGCTCCCGCCACCGCGCAATAGGCAAGCAGGATCGCCAGCGCATAGGCCACGGGCGATTGCCGCGCGAAGACATTGAAGTGCGATTTATTGATTCGCTTGACGATGCGAGGAACAATCGTCAGCCCGAGGCCGAAGAAAACGATAGTGGCGGCCAAATGGTAAGCCAGCACCAGCGGCTTGAGCGCGCTGCTTCCAACGATTGCGGTTGCCACCGCGAGCGCGAGCCACAACACGATGTCTTCGAGCACCGCCACGCCCAGCACCAGCCGTGCAAATCGCGTGTGAAGAATCTTCAGATCGGCAAAAATCTTCGAGACAACGGGAACTGAGGTTACGGCCACGCCGACGGCGAGAATGATGATCAATGAAATCCGATTGCCGTTGGGCCCGGCCGATGACGGCCGAATGAGCCAGGGCCCGAAAATCAGCGCGAGCGCGAAGGGAATTCCAGTTCCAAGGATAGCGATCCATCCAACTTCCCGTCTTTCGTCTCGGGTGAATAGCTGCTGGGTTTCCGCACCTGAGAGAAACATGAGCAGGAGCAGGCCGAGCCAATAGATGAAATCCATGGCCTGATGTTGTTGTTTGAAAATGTCGCTGAGGTGCGCGCCCAGCGGGAGCCTTCCAAGCAACGCCGGACCCAATACCACGCCTGCGAGAATTTCTCCCGCAACTCTTGGTTGGCGCAGCTTCACGAAAAAATACCCAAGCAAATGAGCAAGCCCGACAAGAAGCAGGATGAGAAAGAAGAGTGACGCCAGCGCGGGTTCCGACATGTGGGACGTAAGATGCTGCGACGACGCGCTAGTTGCCTGCGGACGACTCGCCCGGATTCTCGAAATGGCGTGCCCCTCGGCGATCTCTGCGGTTTTCTCCGCATCCTCTACGGCTAAAAGCTCTTCACCGTCGGCCAACGCAAGAATGTGCGACCTGCTACCATCCATTCGTGGCTCCAAATTCCAGCGTTCGCGTGCGTTTTGCCCCTTCTCCCACCGGTCATCTGCATGTAGGAAATGCCCGCACTGCACTCTTCAACTGGCTGTTTGCGCGACAGCAGGGCGGAACCATGGTGCTACGCATCGAAGACACAGATCTCGACCGCAGCGAAGCGCGATTCGAAGGTCAGCTCATCGACGACTTGAAGTGGCTCGGTCTCGATTGGGACGAAGGCCCCGACGTCGGCGGCTCGTTTGGCCCCTATCGCCAGTCGGACCGGCTGGACATTTATCGTGAACATGCTGAGCGTTTGCTCAGCGAGCACAAAGCATATCTATGTTTTTGTACTGAAGAGGAGCTTCAGCGGGAGCGTGAGCGAGCCACGACCGAGCACCGCCAGCCGATCTATTCCGGCAAGTGCCGGGCGATTGATCCAGCCGAAGCGCAGCGTAAACGCGCTTCGGGAGAAGCCTGCGCAATCCGCTTGAGAATTCCCGAGCACCCGATTCGCTTTCACGACATCGTTCACGGCGAGGTGGAGTTTTCGAACGAAGTCGTCAGCGATCCCATCATCCTGCGCTCGTCGGGCATGCCGGTTTACAACTACGTGGTCGTCATTGACGATGCGCTGATGAAGATCACGCACGTGATCCGCGGCGACGATCATCTTTCAAACACTCCCAAGCAGGTTGCTTTATACGAAGCCCTCGGCTGGCCGGTGCCGGAGTTTGCGCATCTCTCGACAATTTTGGGTGCGGACCGCGAGCGGCTCTCAAAGCGTCACGGCGCGACCTCGATTGCTAACTTTCGCGAAATGGGTGTGCTGTCGGTGGCCCTGACGAACTATCTCGCGTTGCTCGGCTGGGCGCCGACGGGAGGGACTCGCGAAATCTTTTCTCGTCAGGAACTGGTCAAGGAGTTTTCGCTCGAGCGAGTGACACCGTCACCCGCTGTATTCGACATGGAGAAGCTGTACTGGCTGAACCGACACTACATAAAGGAATCATCTCCTGAGCGCATTGAAAGCGTGGCGTTCGGCTATTTCTCGCATGCGCTCGGCGGAATCGCGGACTCCGCTGAGGTTTCCTCTTGGTTCGGTAGCGTTACTCGACTGCTCGCGCCCTCCGTTGATCGCCTCGATCAACTCCCGGAGAAGGCATCGCTCATTTTCAATTACGATGCCAACGCCGCGCTCTCATCGCCTGACAACGCTGAGGTCCTCGCATCTCCGAATACGGATGCTTTACTCACTCGCTTCACAGTGAAGATTCTCGAAGACGAGCAGGCACGCGACGGCAAGCTGACCCCCGAGCGCTTCAAAAAGTTGGTCAATGAAGTCAAAGCCGAGACCGGGGCAAAAGGCAAAGAGTTATTCCATCCCATTCGCATCGTGATTACCGGATCTCACTCTGGCCCGGAATTTGACAAACTGATTCCTATCCTCGAAGAGGGCAGCCACCTGCAACTGCCGAAGCACGTGCTCAGCGTGCGGGAGCGGGTCGAGGAGTTCGCGAAGGCCAGAGGGAAGTAACATTTCGGCGCGGGGGACCAGCGTGGAAGAGCGGCCCTTTCAAGCCGCGTTTGCCGTTGAACTCGGAGTTACGCGGCGCTGAAAGCGCCGCTCTTCCATGTCAGCTCAGCAAATCGTCGAGCGCAGATTTCAAATCAGGGAAATGAAATTCAAGTCCGCTCTCAATCAGCTTCTTGGGCACTACTCTTGCGCTGGCAAGCAATCCCTCATCCGCGAGCTCACCGAAAACCACCCGTAGCGCGAAGGGCGGCGCCGGGAAAAATGCCGGACGGTTCAATACGTGCGCTAAAACGCCGGTGAATTCGGCGTTCGTCACCGGATTTGGTGCGGTCATGTTGACTGCGCCCTTCACGTCTCCATTCTGCAAAATGTGGTGCACCGCTGACACAAAGTCCGCGATGTGAATCCAGCTCCAATACTGGCTCCCGCTGCCGACCCGACCGCCGAGTCCCAGCTTGAAAGGAAGCAGCATTTGCTTCAGCGCTCCGCCGTCGCGGCTGAGCACGATTCCCGTCCGCAGCTTCACAACCCGAATGCCGACGTCGGATGCTGGTTTGGTAGCAGACTCCCATTCGCGGCAAACCTCGGGAAAGAACCGATCGCCCGCAGGGCAGTCCTCTGTCAAGATTTCATCGCCTCGATTGCCGTAATACCCGATCGCGGACGCGCAGACGAAGATGGGGGGTTTCTCAGCGGCTTTTGCCAGCGCATCCGCGAGAAAACGCGTGCTGATGATGCGGCTGTCACGAATGCGACGCTTCTTTTGCTGCGTCCAGCGGCCGGCGATGTTTTCACCTGAGAGATGGACGACGACATCGAAGCCGGAAACCAGCTGCGGCGAGATGGGACACCCGGAATCCCATTGAAGCTCGTTCCCCTCGCGCGGCTTTCGACGAACCAGGCGCACCGTTTCATAGCCCTGCGACTCAAAAGACTGCACCAGCGCCGAGCCGATCAATCCTGAGGCGCCGCTCATGAGAATCCGAGACACACGGTCATTTTAGTATTGCGGCAGCCGGGCTTGTCTCTGCTGGATATAATCAGAAGCAAGGAAAACAGGCCACCGGACGCGGTTCGGTGCTGTACTCGCTGATCGCGGGCGGGGCACCCGCGCCACACAGTCCTTCCTCCGGCCGGCTGCTCTTCCAATTCAATGGCCACGCTGCGCGAACAAATCGCGACCAACGTCCTCACGGTGACGAAGTTCCGCGACCTGCTGCACCAAATGCGTGAGAACCGCCCTAATGATGATTTGGAATTGGTGCGCAAGGCCTACGAGTTCTCGCAAAAAAATCACTCGGGCCAGCAGCGGGCTTCGGGTGAGCCGTATCTTGTGCATCCCCTGGAAGTCGCGCTGGTACTCGCCGAAATGAAGATGGATTCGGTCGCAGTCGCCGCCGGCCTGCTGCACGACTCGGTCGAAGACACCTCGGTGACGATCGTTGACATCCGGAAAGAATTCGGCGAGCAGGTGGCGCACATCGTCGAGGGCGTGACCAAGATAAGCAAGATTGATTTCTCCTCCCACGAAGAGCAGCAGGCAGAAAACCTGCGCAAGATGATGCTCGCCATGGTGGACGACATCCGCGTCGTCCTCATCAAGCTGGCCGACCGACTGCACAATATGCGAACGCTTGAGCATCTTCCGGCCGAAAGGCAGCAGAAGATCGCGCGCGAGACGCTTGATATCTATGGGCCAATCGCGCACCGGCTCGGGATGGGGAAAATTCGCGGCGAACTGGAAGATCTGGGCTTTCGCTATCTTGACCCGATCGGCTACGAGCAGGTGCGCGACGCAGTGGCTGCGCGGCGAAAGAAGGGCGAGCAGTTTCTCGCCAGCGTCGAGCATGTCCTGAGTGACAAGCTGAAAGAAGCCGGCATCACGGCCAAAGTTGAAAGCCGAATCAAACGGCTCTACAGCATTCACAAGAAGCTCCTCAAGCAGCGCATCTCCGTTGACCAGGTTTACGACCTCTACGCCATGCGCGTGATCACGCGCTCCGTGCAAGACTGCTATGGCGTGCTCGGCATCGTGCACAACGTCTGGCGTCCGGTTCCCGGGCGAATCAAAGACTTCATCGCCATGCCGCGGCCGAATCTTTATCAATCCCTGCATACGTCAGTAATCACCGACGACGGCACCAGCTTCGAAATCCAGATTCGCACCGAAGAGATGCACCGTATGGCGGAAGAAGGCATCGCGGCGCACTGGAAGTACAAAGATGGCCCGGTCTCGGCGCAGGATGAGCAGCGGCTGGCGTGGCTTCGCCAGGTGGTCGAGTGGCAGCGCGATGTTTCCGACCCCAACGAATTTCTCTCCACCCTGAAGATCGATCTCTATCCCGAAGAGGTTTACACCTTCACGCCGAAAGGCAAAGTCGTCGTCCTGCCGCGCGAGTCCACGCCGATTGATTTTGCGTACACCATTCACACCGAAGTTGGCCACGCTTGTGTCGGCGCTAAAGTCAACGGCCGCATGGTTCCGCTTCGCCACAAGCTACATAGCGGCGACATTGTCGAGATCATCACCCAGCCAGGGCACAAGCCGAGCCGCGACTGGCTTGGCGTGGTCCGTTCTTCGCGTGCGCGGAACAAGATCAAGCACTGGCTGAACATTCATCAGCGCGAGCGCGCAATTGAAATCGGCAAGAAGCTGATCGACAAAGAAGCGCGTAAGTACCGCATCTCGCTGAAGGACATCAAGGACGAAGATTTCCAGCGCATCGCATCGGACTACGGCCTCGGCGGCCCCGACGACCTGATGGCCGCGATCGGCTACGGAAAATATTCCGCGCGGCAGGTGCTGGGCAAAGTTGCGCCCGCGTCAGAGCCGGCGGCGGCTACGGTCCTTGAAGAGGAGTCCGCGATCGGCAGCGTGGTACGCCGCGTCTTCGGCGGAGACCACAGCAATGCCATCCGCGTGAAAGGCCACGGCGACCTGCTGGTCTATCGCGCGCGCTGTTGCAATCCCATCCGAGGCGAGGCAGTCGTCGGCTACGTGACGCGTGGCAAAGGCGTGGCAGTGCACTCGGTGAATTGCCCCAACGTGGTCAATCTGATGTACGAGCCCGAGCGGCGCATTGATGTCGAATGGGGCAAGGAAGATGGCGCGCCGAGCGCGTTCCCGGTGAAGCTGACCGTCTTCTGCGACGACCGCTTCGGCATGCTGAAGCAGATCACCGCCGTTATCAGCGACACGAAAACCAATATCCGCAACATCGGAGCCCGCACCGAAAACGGCCAGGCCAATGTGGACATCGTGATCGAGATCGAGGACCTGAAGCATTTGGAGAACATCATTCAGGGCGTGCGAAAGATTGCCGGCGTGCACGATGTGCAGAGGCTGCAGAGGGTTTGAACGGCGTCGTTGGTCGTTCGTCGTACGTCGTCGGCCAAAATCAGGATCGTAAGCAGCCTTGATGTTGGCAGGAAGTAGATGGTGAGCCCGACTGAGAGGAACTAGAGTGGACTCAAACAAAGCACTTTGGCAGGCTGTTGCGACCGTCTGTATTCCGAACTTTGTGTTCTGGGGCACCATTGCTATTGTGATGAATAGGCGGATTGGTCCCGATGCGTGGCCGTTGTACCTGTTGTTTTTCCTTCTTCCCCTTCCGCTCATTTACCCAATTTACCGACGTTACCGGCGAGGGGTGTCGGCCATGGCGCAGACCTGCTCACCAAGTCAACATCGAACGAGAGCGGCCATGTATTCGTTAATTGCCGTTATGTATGTTGTACTGTCGGGCTTCGCTCATCGGAACTTCTGGGACCGTCTTCTTTACGTGGTGCTCATGATTTGCTGGGTTTGCTTGGCAGCCCGTGAGATTTACTTTGCTGTCAAAGCGCAGCGCAACCAGTCTCAACCAACATCGTGATTATTTCGCCCCCTTTTCGCTATAATCCACTTTTCACAGTCTTTGATAGTTCATTCTTGGATTCACGGCATGCGCGACGTAATCTCCACTCCCGGCGCTCCTAAAGCGATCGGCCCTTACTCGCAAGCGATCCGCGCCAATGGATTCGTCTTCGTCTCCGGCCAGGTTGCGATCGATCCTGAAACGCAGAACGTAATCACCGGCGATGTTGCCGCGCAGACCGATCGCGTCATCAAGAACCTTGCGGCGATACTGAAAATGGCGGGCAGTAGCTTGGAAAAAGTCGTGCGCTCGACCGTGTTCCTGAAGAGCATGGGAGACTTCGTCGCCATGAACGAAGTTTACGGCCGTTACTTCAGCCAGTCGCCGCCCGCGCGATCAACGGTCGAAGTTTCGCGCCTGCCGAAGGACGTGCTGGTCGAAATCGATGTGATCGCTCTAGCTGAATAGTCATCCTTCGTGTACCTTGGTGTCCTTTGTGGTAAAGCGCTTTTAACCACAAAGGACACTAAGGAACACGAAGGAAATCACTGCCCATGAGGAGAAGAAATGCGTAAAGCATTCTTACTTGCTTGCCCATTGATTTCGGCAACCGTCTGCCTGGCGCAGACTCAGTCAACGCACACCGGAAATACGCCTACAACCAAGAAATCCACGACTGCCACACATCGCGCCGCGACCACCACTGGCCCGACGAAGGTCACCGGAGCGGGCACAACAACCGCCTCCGGTCTCCAGTACTGGAGCATCAAGTTCGGGACGGGCGCTCTGGCCATCCCTGGAAAGAAAGCGAAAGTCAAATACACAGGCTGGCTGACGACCGGAAAGAAGTTTGACAGTGGGGTGTATGACTTTGTCATCGGCAACGGAGAAGTGATTAAAGGCTGGGACGAGGGCGTAGCCGGAATGAAAGTTGGAGGTAAGCGGCAGCTGCGCATTCCTCCGCAGCTGGCTTACGGTGAGAAAGGTTATCCCGGAGCTATTCCGCCCAATGCGACCCTGATTTTCGATGTGGAACTGCTGGGAGCCGAATGAAAGCTTTCAACCGCAGAGATCGCAGAATACGCCGAGGAATTTTCTTCAATGTTCTCTCTGCGAACTCGGCGTGCTCGGCGGTTAAATGGTTTTGATAGCGGCCTTCTGGACTTTGCCGCTTCTCAGGCAGGACGTGCACACGCGGATCCGCTTGCTGCCGCCCTTCACTTTCGCGTGAACCGGCCGCAGATTGACGTTCCAGCGCCGCTTAGTCACGTTGTGGGCGTGGCTGATGTTGTTTCCAAATTGCGGCCCCTTGCCGCAGATTTCGCATACTTGTGCCATGAGTGCTCCGAGCTGATGAGATTTTCAGGAAACTCGATTTTACTGGATTTCAGCGATTTTGGCCAATAAGCCCAACTGAAACGGTGCTGCGAACCACTCACAAGATAGTGATCCGCGAAACCCGCGAAATCCGCGGCCGATTGCCCTTATGCCCCCGCAATCTCTGCGATACTAAAAACAATGCCCTCTGCCGACCCCAAATCCGTCAAAGTCCATCTCACCTCAGGCGAGGGCGTCGAAATCCAGTGGGGCGACGACCACTCCTCGCACTACTCGTTTCCTTTCCTGCGCAATGCCTGCCCGTGTGCTTTGTGCGACGAGGAGCGCACCAAATCAGGCCGCAAACCGGGCGAGGATCCTCAGAAGGCAGGAGAGCTGCCGATGTTCAAGCCGGCGGCTAAACCTCTCTCAGCCGAGCCGGTCGGCAAATATGCCCTCCGCTTCGATTGGAATGATGGGCACGCGCTAGGAATTTATTCGTGGCAGTGGCTGCGCGAGATTTGTCCGTGCGATGAGTGCCGCGCAGTTAAAGCGAGCTGAGCTATTTTTGCGCCTGCGCGGTTTTACCCGCACTCTCCAGTGCGTTGGCCAGTTCAGGATGCTCCGCCAGCACTTCCTGCATGCACTCCCGCCCTAAACCTGCTCCCCACTTCTGCCCGGCAGCCTGCAGTTCGGCCAGCAACTTGGGCGTCACGTCCAGCATTTTCTGCCCAACCGGAGTCTGGTAGAGCGCAATCAACTGTTTGATCTCTTCGTCGGAATAATATTTCTTGTACACGGGAATCGCCATGTCCACGAGATCCTGGACGTCAAGCTTGGAGTGGAATTTGTCAAAAAACAGCGAGATCAGTTTCTCGCGATATTCACCCTTCGGCAAAGCATCGGTCATGAGCGGCCGCATGTTGGCTTCCATCGCGGTCATCGTCTGCGCGGCCAGCGCTCCTGCATGGGTAAGTTCAAGCAGGCGCCGGATGTCGGCGTCCTTCATCTGATCGTTCTTCACCAGGGCCTGGCTTGCCTTGGCGGCGGCAGCAACGCTCTGCGAGTCGGACGATGCATCTTGTGCCGAGCAAAAGGCAGCGAGCAATAAAACCGCGATCAGAATTTTGGCCGAGCGTTGCATAGTGGGTCCTCTCCGATGAAAAGAAGATGTTAGCCGCCGGAGGTTATTGGGGCGAGATGACCTTCGACGGTGAACCGTGGGGCGCTCCTGTAAAATTCAATCATCGTCTCCGGAGCCGTTTCGTCTTTGTCGTTTCTCTCTCAACTGAACCCGCAGCAGCGCGAGGCCGTTGAAACCACCGATGGGCCGGTGCTCATCCTGGCAGGCGCAGGCAGCGGGAAAACGCGCGTGATTACCTATCGGATCGCGCATTTGATCGAGCATCTTGGCGCAATGCCGGAATCGATCCTCGCAGTGACATTCACCAACAAAGCGGCAGCAGAAATGGGCGAGCGAGTTGAGAAGATCGTTGGCGGGCTCTCCGTCGCGAAGCCAGTGATCTCCACTTTCCATTCTTTCTGCGTGCGCGTTCTGCGCCGTGACATCGAGGCCCTGCGGATTCCGTCGTCTGTTCCCGGGCAGCCGCCGATCGGACACACGAAAAGCTTTGTCATCTACGACGAAGCCGACCAGCAACAAATCACGAAGTCCGTCATGAAGCGGTTAGGGATTGACGACAAAGAACTCACGCCGCGAAATGTGCTTTCGCACGTCTCCTGGGCGAAGAACCACATGCTCGATCCGCAGGAGGTTTATCTCAACTCGGCCGATCCAAAAACAGAGCGCATCGCGCATATCTATGAGGAATATCGAAAGGAGTTGCGCAAGGCGAACGCGCTGGATTTCGACGATCTGCTGCTTGAAGCGGTGCGGCTGCTGAAGTCCGTGGCAAAGGTTCGCGAATACTACAACGAACGGTTCCAATACCTCCTAGTCGACGAATACCAGGACACAAACCGCCCGCAATACGAACTGATGCGCGCACTCGCAGGCTCGCGGCACAACGTGTGCGCTGTGGGAGATGAGGACCAGTCGATCTACTCGTGGCGCGGCGCGGACATTCGCAACATCCTCGAATTTGAAAAAGACTTTCCTGAAGCCAAGATCATTCGACTCGAGCAGAACTATCGCTCGACGCAGAACATTTTGCAGGCGGCGTCGGCGGTTGTGGCAAATAACGTTCGGCGAAAAGGCAAGAACCTGTGGACCTCGCGCCAGGGCGGGACCAAGATTGGCTACTACGAAGCGCCGGATGGAGAAAACGAAGCGCTGTTCGCCGCAGATTCGATCGCGCGCTATATCCGCGAAGCAAACGATCGCGGAGACGATCCGCGGGCAGCGGTGTTGTATCGGGTGAATTCGCAGTCGCGATTGTTCGAAGAAGCCATGCGCCGGTATCAGCTGAAGTACCACGTGGTGGGCGGGTTTTCTTTTTACGAGCGCGCCGAAATCAAAGACCTGATTTCGTATCTCAAGGTCATCCACAATCCTGAAGATTCGGTTTCGCTGCTGCGAGTGATCAACACTCCTCCTCGCGGGATCGGCAAGACCACTATGGAAGTGGTAGAGCGCGTAGCGCTCGAAACCGGGCTTTCGTTGTGGGGTGCGATTGGGGAGTGCATTCGCCGAAGTCTATTGCCGCAGCGGGCCACGGCAGCGTTGAAGTCGTTCGCCGATCTGATTGAAGATGCGCGGGCGATGTTGGCAGGAACTTATGTCGAGAGGTTGCAAGAGACCGGAGAGCCGGAATCGAACGAGACCACGTGGGGACGGGTGCCCTCACCC
Source organism: Acidobacteriota bacterium (assembly GCA_046735175.1). Classification (GTDB taxonomy): domain Bacteria; phylum Acidobacteriota; class Terriglobia; order Terriglobales; family Acidobacteriaceae; genus Gp1-AA145. The sequence continues at coordinate 9,088 of JBKPSP010000174.1, read as the reverse complement.
GTCCAGCCGAGCGCAGTTCGGCAGCTTCCGCAGCAGACAGCTGAGGATGCCCTCACCGAATTCGATCCCGCGGCGTTCGATTTTGGCGGTGGAGAGCACATTGCGGCCGAGAGTTCTGCGGCGCAGGAACCCGAAGATGAGTCAGAGGACTCGCTCGAAGCTCCCGTTGAGGGCTTCCGCTCACCCGGCGGTCCCGCCAACACAGCCGAGATTCTCAAATTCCTGATCGACCGCACGGGCTACATCAAGATCCTCGAAGCTGAGGATTCGCCCGACGCCTACTCGCGAATTGACAACATTCGTGAACTGGTCAACGCGGCCATGGATTCGAAAGACCGCGGCGAAACCCTCGACCAGTTCCTCGATCATGCCGCGCTGGTAAGCGACGCGGATGCTTACGACGAAGGCGCGCAGATCACGTTAATGACCCTGCACGCTGCCAAGGGCCTGGAGTTCCCGCTGGTTTTTCTTTGCGGATTAGAGGAGGGCCTGTTTCCACACTCGCGCACGTTCCTGAATCCTGACGATATCGAGGAAGAACGCCGGCTGTGTTATGTCGGCATGACGCGGGCTATGGATCAGCTTGTGCTCACCCGGGCTATCTATCGCCGGCGTTATGGAACCGATATGCCGGAGGCGAGTGTGCCTTCGCGGTTCCTGGAAGAAATTCCGGCGGACCTCATCGAAGGGATGGAAAGTGGAAAAAGCCGTGTGGGTCGGACATTCGTGGCCGACCGGGGTGCGCGGTCCGCCTCTACTTTTGGGACTCCTTATAAGTCTGCCCGGACAGGAATGTCCGAGCCACACGGCCAACACTACGCCTACGAAGACGAAGACCAGTCAGCAGTCTGGAAGCCAGCCCCTACCAAAAATGTTGCTGCTCCCAGGTACAACTCCATCGACAACATCGCCGAGTTCTTTGCCTCACGCGGCAAGAAGTTCAACATGCCGAAAGTGCCGGTTGAAGAGCCTAAAGGCCGCCGCGGCTTCCGCCCTGGACAAAAAGTCAAACATCCGAAGTACGGCGAGGGCACGGTTTATCAGCGGGAAGGCGATGGCGAAGAGGCCAAAATCACCGTGAAGTTTGCGGGATTCGGGCTGAAAAAGCTGGTGGAAAAGTATGCCCAGCTGGAGAAAGCCTGAAATAATCTGGTAATTTTGTAATTGAGTAATTTGGTAATTGAAAGTCGCCCATCCTGGTGCGGTTCAAATTACAAAATTACCCAATTACCAAATTACAAAACAGGATTTCATGGCCAATACAACCGCACTCAGCAAAGACGAACGCAAAAAAGCGAAACGTGCTTCGCGCAAGAAGCGCAAAACCGAGAATCCGTTGAAGCCCCGCGAGTACGCTCGCGGATCGCAAAAGCGCAAAGTGAAGAAGCTGGCGCGCGGACAGGCGAAGCGATAGTCGAACAAAGCGAAACACAGAGGACGCGAAGGATGACGAAGCTTACAGCGCGAAGTCTTCCTTCGTGTACCTTTGTGTCCTCAGTGGTTGATCGACGATCCGTTTTCGTGCGTCGTATCCGGCTGCGCTAAACTCAATTCATGCTCGCTCCCTATGCCGTGGAGCATTCGCGCGGCCGGCGTTATCCCGAGCCGCAGCATCCCCATCGCAACGATTTCCAGCGCGACCGCGATCGCGTCATCCACTCGCGGGCGTTTCGGCGTCTCGAAGCGAAGACTCAAGTTTTCACCCGTCGCTATTCCGATCATTTCCGAAACCGTCTGACTCACACGCTCGAGGTCGCGCAGATTTCACGTACCATCGCCGCGCAGCTCGGACTAAATCTCGATCTGGTCGAGTCCCTTGCTCTGGTTCACGATATTGGCCATCCGCCGTTCGGTCACGCCGGCGAACGCGCGCTTGATGCTGTCATGCGCCAGCACGGATTTTTCTTCGATCACAACCTGCACGCACTGCGCATCGTCGAGGATTTCGAGCTTCGCTATGCCGCTTTTCGCGGACTGAATCTCACCTTCGAAGTGCGTGAGGGCATCATCAAGCACTCGCGCGACTACGACGCCGCGCAATTCCCGGAACTGACCGAGTATTTGCTCGATCAGCGTCCTCCGCTCGAAGCCCAGCTCATCGATGCAACCGACGAGCTCGCCTACAACACCGCCGACCTCGACGACGGGTATGAAGCGCACTTGCTCACGTTTGATCAGATCAAACAAGGCGTGCCGCTTTTTGCCAGGTTTCTGTCCGAGGTTGAACGCGTTTATCGCGACGTGCCGGAGAAGCTTCAGTTCAACGAAGTCATCCGTAGAATGCTCGACCGCTGGGTGGGGAACTTGATTCAGAACACCAGGGAACGAATCGGGAAGGCGGGCGAGGGCCAGTCCACACTGGAACACATTCGCACCCACCCGCAACGCCTGGTCTCACTCAGTACTGAAGCTGACCGCGAGCGCAAGGAGACCAAAGACTTCCTGCATCAAAACCTGTACTTCAGTCCAGCGCTTGAGCCCGAGAAGGAAGCCGCCGAGCGCATCATCACAGATCTGTTTGAGTTGTGGATCCAGCATCCGGAAAAGCTCCCCGAAAGTTATCAGGAAAAGGCCGAAGCTGAACCGCTGGCGCGAGTCATCTGCGACTACATTGCCGGCATGACCGATCCTTATATCAACGAGCAGTACGAAAAGTTCTGCGGCTCATAAATCCCAAAATGGTTCTGTGAGCTTTCTCACGCAAGAATGTGATCCTCCGCACTTGCGTGGGGTGGCAGCCTGGGATACGATTCCCGCGTTTCACAGGAAAATTAAAATGCCTGAACAAGCAACCGCACCTGTCCGTCCTGAGGATCCACACGAGGATTTCGGCCATCCCCGGGGCACGCTTGCCATTGTGGCCGTTTTCGGCGCGCTGTTTCTGCTGGGATGGCTGACCATGTACTTCTACATGTTTCTGCAGCGCGGCGCTCCGCACTCGTGAGGACATATGAATGTTGAGTTCTATGAACGCATATGGATGTGGGCCGCAACCGGCCTGATCGTGTTGTTTGCTGCTACTGTCGTATATACGGCCACCACCAACGCGGTGCATCCGCCGAGCCACATTGAGACGATCGACCCAACCAAGCTGGCGGAGAGTCCGGAGTTCTCAAACCCAGGCGTGACCACGCAACCAGATGGAAGCGTAAAAGTGGTCGTCGTAGGCGGAATGTACTCCTGGAACCCCGACCCGATCGAGGTTCCTGCGAACCGGCCAATTACGTTTCGCATCACCAGCGCGGACGTGATTCACGGATTCGAAGTCGCCGGAACCAACGCCAATGCCATGGCGATCCCAGGCTACGTGAGCCAGTTCACCATCATGTTCAACAAACCGGGCGAGTATCTGCTGGGCTGTAATGAGTATTGCGGCATTCTGCACCACATGATGGCGGGCAAGCTGATCGTGAAGGAGGCATCCGCGACCGCTCAGCTGCAGAGCCAGGAGGCGAAATGAACGGCCGCTACTCTCTCGCGGGCACAAACATCGGGGTCTCGGTAGCGGCATTCGGAGTTGCCGCGCTCATGGGAGTCACCCAGGCGCTCTCCATCGCCGACATTCAGTTTCCCTTCCGCAGCGAATCGCTTTACTACATCTCCGTCACCGCGCACGGCGTGCTCATGGCATTGGTCTTTACGACTTTCTTCATCATGGGCCTGGGATATGTCCTGGCTCAAGAGAGCCTGGGACGAATTGTCCGCCGCGGCGCTGGATGGTTTGCATTCTGGCTTTCTGCCGTCGGTTCGGTCATGGCGGCAGTCACCATTCTGGCGGGCAAGAGCACGGTGCTTTATACGTTCTATCCGCCGTTGCAGGCGCATCCGCTTTTCTACATCGGCGCGACCATGCTGATCATTGGCTCATGGATTTGGGGCGCGATCATCATCGCCAGCTATCGTTCCTGGCGGCGCGAGAACCCGGCGAAACCCATCCCTCTCGATATTCACGGCATGCTCGCGACCATCATCATCTGGTACCTGGCAACGGCCGGGCTCGCGCTGGAAGTTCTGGGCATGCTGATTCCCTGGTCGCTGCACTGGGTGCCAACAATCGACCCCGTGCTCGCGCGTACCTATTTCTGGTGGTTTGGACATCCTCTCGTGTATTTCTGGCTGCTGCCCGCGTACGTGCTCTGGTACACGGTGGTCCCCAAAGTTGCCGGTGGAAAGCTCTTCAGCGACGCGCTGGGCCGAATGGTATTCGTGCTCTTCGTTCTTCTTTCCGTTCCGGTCGGTTTCCATCACCAGTTCGCTGATCCCGGCATCAGCGCTGGCTGGAAACTGGCCCACACACTGCTGACATTTTCCGTAATGTATCCCAGCCTGGTGACCGCATTCACCGTCGTCGCATCGTTTGAGGTTGCGGGAAGAATGAAGGGCGCAAAGGGCCTGTTCAACTGGATCGGCAAGCTGCCCTGGAGCGATCCGTTCTTCGCGTCAGTTGCTCTGGCAATGATCGCCTTCATGTTTGGCGGCTTCGGAGGCGCGATCAATGCCGCTTATGCAATGAATTCGATGGTCCACAATACCGCGTGGATCATGGGCCACTTCCACGTCACGCTGGGAACAACCGTCGCCATGACCTTCATGGGCGCGACCTACTGGCTGCTGCCGCGAATTTCCGGACGAGAACTCCGGCTGCCGTGGCTCGCGAGCCTGCAACCGTATCTGTGGTTCAGCGGGATGTTGCTTTTCAGCACGGCTTATCACATCGCCGGCTTGCGCGGTCTGCCCAGGCGGGTATTTAGCGCCTCGCTTTCCGGAGACCAGGGTGCGCAGTGGCACGGCCTGACCGTAGTGGCCGCTATTGGGGCTGTCGTACTTTTCACCAGCGCAATGTCGTACGTGGTCGTGGTCGCGGCGACGTGGCTCTCAGGCGTGAAGATTCAGGCCCCCGCATTTGAGTTCGCCGAGCCACTGCGGGCTCCGGTTGCCAGCTTATGGGACCGATACGGCCTGTGGACAGCAGTTGCCGTGGTGCTGGTAATCGCGGCGTACGCCTATCCGATCCTGCATCTGCTGTCCCACCACAGATACGGGTCGCCCCCATTCCAGCCGTTCTGAGCACGCAATCCGGCTTGACTAAGAGACAAATAATCTAGGATAATCATCTAGGTTATATGCGTACCATTGGACTGTTTGAAGCGAAACAAAAATTATCTGAAATCGTAGAGCGAGCTTCCGAAGGCGAACGCATTGGAATAACGCGCCGGGGCCAGTTGGCCGCAATCGTGATTCCTGCGCGTTCCGAGGTGAGCCTGAGCGAGGTATTTGCGGATATCGAACGAATTCGAAAAAATTCCCGGTTGCCAAAGTCGCTCAAGATCAAGGACCTGATTGATGAAGGGCGGGCTTGAGCCACTTCGTTCTCGATGCATCCGTCGCATTAGCCTGGTTCCTCGACAACCCTGTACCAAGTTATGCAAACCACGTTCGTGACGTCCTGTTGAATGGCTCACGAGGAACGGTGCCCGCCCTCTGGCACCTCGAAATCGCAAATGGCCTGGCAATCGCGGAGCGCCGCCAAATTCTCAGTGCCGCTGATGTTAATCAGGGCCTGAGAGATATAGAGCTATTCATTGTTCATTCAATCGACACCGATGGGAAAATTATTCCTGTGCGCAAGACCCTGACAACCGCACGCGCTTGGCAGCTTTCCGCTTACGATGCGGCCTACCTCAATCTCGCCAGCGAAGAGAATCTCCCGCTTGCCACTCTTGATCCGAGCTTACGTCGTGCCGCGACTCGCGCTGGAGTTCCACTCCTGCCGTAGGCCCCCTGCGCACTTTTTACCTACTTCCTCCGCATTTACGCTGAACGGCAACCCACCACAGCCCAGCAGACGCCAAATACTCCCTGCACTTCAACAACTTAGCTGCGCCTTAGTTTGGCATAACGTTTGATATACACAAGAACAGGCGTCGGCATCTTAAGGGTTTAGGAGCCGCCGAACAGGCAACTCCCATGCGATTTTCGGCAGACGTCAAAAGTTTCGGGCCAGCGTAGCGTCAGCGCTGGCCCGGCAAGCCCTCCCGGCCTGCCAGATTTTGTGAAGTAGGGACGCACCAAATCGCGTCACGCCCGCGCAAGGCGTGCGGAGTGGAGACCGCCTGAGTCAAGTCTCAGTGACGTTCTCCCCCACGGAGGATGTACAAAAATGAAAAACCGCGCAGTGGTAGCGTTGTTCGTCGCAGTCTTATTTACCGTGATGGCCGTCGCCCAGCAATCCAACACCTCGGCGACGACTAACCAGTCGGCCCCCGCCGCCTCCAGCAGCACCAGCGCTGACACGGCCAGCGGCAAAGCGCCTTTGCAATATGAGACCCGCCAGGGCTTCTGGGGCAAGGTCAATCCCTTTGCTCGCAAGAAGTATGTCCAGCGGCAGCTCACGCCAGTCCAGAACCGCGTGAATGAGCTCGATGAGCTCACCGCGGCCAATAGCAAAATGATTAAGGACGTCGACAGCCGCGCCACGGAAGGCATCAAGATGGCCTCGAACAAGGCCAACGAAGCCGACCAGCATGCAGTTGACGCGGGAAACAAGGCCCAAGTCGCGCAGGACACCGCCACCAAGGCCAATACTCGCCTGACGACTGTTGAAGGCGTGGTCAGCAACATTGACCAATACAAGGCCACCAACCAGACCGAAATCCGCTTCCGTCCCGGACAAACCGTTCTGAGCCAGAACGCCAAGACCGCTCTCGACCAGATGGCCGACCCGTTGAAGGGCACGCACGGATACATCGTGGAAGTGCAGGGCTTTTCCTCCGGCAAGGGACAGGCAGCGATCGCCACCTCGCGCAAGATGGCCGATGCTGTCGTCCGCTACCTGGTTGAGAACCACGAGATTCCGGTTTACCGGATCTACGTGCTCGGCATGGGCAACGCTCCTGCTCCGACCGCCGACAATGGCGAAAAGCCGAAGCGTATGAGCGGCGGCCGCGTCGAAGTCAGCTTGCTGAAGAACGATCTGGAACAGCTGGCGACCTCGAGCACAGCTCCAGCGCCGGCGCAGTAAAAGCCTGTGCAGGGCGGGCGCCTCGCCCGCCCTCTGCAGTTCATTGGCTGAGGGCATCCCCACCGTACAGCCCAAGGCCCTCCTCAGAAGAAAGCCTCCCGCAACGGAGGCTTTCTTATTCATTCCGAAGAGCTCGCGTTTCTCCCTACTTCGCCTTCTGCCACACGATTTTCCAGCGCACCACTTCCGGATCGTCATTCACAACGTCGCTGAGGATCAATTTGTCTGCTTCAAAGTGGTAAGGCCGGATTTGCCGCGTTCCCACGTATCCAGGATCGGTGGCGACCTCGGGCAGATGAATGATCTGTTTCTTTTTTGCGTCGATTTCGAATCGGCCGCAGTATGCGAAGGTGCCGTTGCCCGCGGCGAGTGCTTCCTCTTTAGTTGGACGCTCAGTATCCGCCCACTTCGGCCGATCAGGATTCACCAGATTAGCGCACACATATCCGTCCGCTTGATACATCAGGAACCCTTGCCCGTGCGGACCGAACAACGCCCGCGTCGTGCTGTCTTTCAGAGTCTCCTCGATCGAGACTAGTTTCCAGGTTCCAACCAGCCGGTTGCGAACTTCGGATTCGGACTGCCCGAATGCATGCGTGCGGCACGCTAGAAGCAGGCACAACGTAAGAAGAAGTTTCACGTTCCCTCCTGGGCAAATTTCTGCGGGCGAATTCTACACCGGGCGTTGCGAGTACGCGAGGTTGGCTCTCGCCGGAAGCCGATCGCGTCGTTGCTAAACCACGGGGAAAGAAGTGCGCCAGGGGACAGCCGTCCTACGTGATCCCGCATCGCTTCCTCAGTGTTGGTCTCCCCAGCCGCGAACCAACCTCAGGCTTCCAACCCACGTCTATCAAAAGGCTTTCTTGGAGGGCCTATGATTCGGGCATCTCTGAAGTGCTTGCCCATTGCGCTGATATTCGGATTTTTAAATCTCTTATTCGCTGACTCCGGTACACCTCAATTGACCGAGCACGCGTGGGCGGTACTGGATACAGGTTTGACACACAAAGCCGCCGACCACCGCGTTGAGGCCGTGAAGGCACTCTCGCTGATCACGGGCGAGCGGGCTGCCATCAAGCCGGCAGTACACGCGTTGGGTGACGCCAACGCCGAGGTGCGGGCCGCTGCAGCGACCACGCTCGGCCAGTTGCACGCGGTCAGCGCCATTCCCGACTTAAAGAAGCTGCTCGCGGATAAAGAAGTTTCAGTTGTGCTGGCCGCGTCACAAGCTCTCCATCAGTTGCGGGACAACTCAGCGTACGACGTCTACTACGCCATCCTCATGGGGGACAGGAAGGCCAGCGACGGCATGATCCAGTCGCAACTCGATCGCCTCAAAGATCCAAAGAAAGTGGCAATGCTCGGGGTTGAGCAAGGTATCGGCTTCGTGCCCTATGGAGGAATCGGGGTCCAGGCTTACCGTTTTGCAAAGGCCGACCATTCTCAGCCGCGTGCCGCCGCCGCGCGATTCCTGGCCCTCGATCCCGATCCCATGACGCGCGACGCGCTGGTGCAGATCGCACTCACCGATGACAGTACCGCCGTGCGTCAGGCAGCGCTGGACGCGCTGGCTGAGCGCGGCGACGCAAGCTGTGTCGAGCGGCTGGAGCGCAATCTCAATGATTCGAAGTTTGCGGTGCGATATCGGAGCGCAGCCGCGGTCATCCATTTGAGCAACACCGCAGCTCGAGCAAAACACAAGACCCGGTCACAGCCCCTTAAATCGCAGTGAGAAACTCCCGCCGCCTGCAAGCGTCAGGCAGATTGCTGCCGCAAGCAACGTCAATGGAAACTCTACTCCGCCCCCCTGATTGAAAAAGCCATGCTGCCAGTGCACCTTGAGGATGGCGACCAGCATGTCGCACGCTAGGAGCGGGGCGGCGACTCTCACGAGAAACCCGGCAATCAGCAGAATTCCACCGATGAATTCGACGAGCGTTACGATTACCGCGAATACATGAGGCAACGGTATCCCGAGATGGCCGAACATTCCTGCGACTCCGCCGAAGCCCATCGTGAATAGCTTCTGATATCCATGCATAAGAAATACGATCCCCACCACGATCC
>JBKPSP010000173.1:0-5729 GCA_046735175.1 Acidobacteriota bacterium | reverse complement strand
AGAGAACTCCCCACCAACTCGGCTTTCCCCGCGCTTCGGCCACCCCCATCCAGACGATGATGATGAACACGATGTTCACGACAGGAATCAGGAAAAGAACGATCCACCAGATTGGCTTTTTCGCGATGTTCAACATCAGGATGATGTTCGCGATCGGAATCCAGGCCAGCCACGAGTTCTCAGTATGTGTCTTGTTGGCGATGGTCTGTAGAGCCAGCGCCATATAGACATACCCTGCGGCGGCGAAAAGCAGGAAGAACATGAATATTCCGGCGCCCAAACCGGCTGCTGCCAGTGAATCATTGTCTTGCGCCAGTGCACGGCCGAAAGGCAACAGAACCAGCAGCGCAAGCGAACTCAACCCGTACACGATACTCGTTCGTGCTTTCATTGAAGCTCCTTGTGAACTCTCTCGAGTTGCATGAAATAGCGGCTGGCGAACGCGAGAATTATGCACGCATTCGCAGCCCTCGACAATTGCCTAGTTGGTGAATGGGAAGGGTGTCGCGAAGTGCTCACTTCGCGAATTCGAGCAGGCCGAAGACGTAAATCCAGAGGATCCCCATGAAGTGCCAGTACCAACTGGCGACCTCGGTCACGATGCGCCGATGCTCGATGGGACGTCGCAGCAGCGAAGCGAAACCGGCGTAAAGCAGCGCCAAGACCCCAGCCGAAAGATGTACCGCGTGGGCGCCGGTGAGAACGTAAAAAAATAGCGATGGCTTGCGGGTGGAAAGGTGAAAACCGTGCGCTGTGAACCATTGCCAGGCGATCCACTGTCCGGCGAGAAAAGTCAGGCCGAGCATGATCGTGATAGTGAGCCAGGGCACTGTGAAGCCTTGGTCCAGCTTGATGCCAGGAATCGAACGCAGCGGAGCCAGCGCCTGTTCGCGGACGCTCGAACGGCGCGACATCTCCATGCTGAAGCTGCTCAACAGGAGCACAGCGGTGTTGATCAGGAGAACGCGAAAGGGAAGTGCAACCTGCACCCATTGCCGAATGTAGGATCCGCTGTGAACGTCAAAAACGAAAGCGCCATGCCGCAAATAGGCAAAGACTGCGGTGAGCAGAACGAAAATGACAGTAATCGAGCAAAGGCCGAGCAGCAACGCCAGGCGCGCGCTATGCAGCCGCCTGCCGTAATCGGGAGAGCTATCGCCCGGGCCGTTATCATCGCCACCGCCTACCTCCGGCGGATGCACGCCGCCGCCATATCCCGACCCTGGGTTCTCAATGGCTGGGGGCGGCGAAAATAACGGCATACCTTCTGCTCTACGAGAACTACTTTTTAGCGGCCTTGCCGAGCGAACGAACGAACTGGATTACCTGGTTAATCTCGCTGTCATTCAGTTGATCTCCGAACGGCGGCATGTTGCCATTTCCGTCGTGAATGACCTTGTGAATTTCCGCGTTCGTCTTCTTCTGAACCTCTTTAGAGCGAAGATTAGCGGCTTGCAGTTGTTTGCCCAGCGTGGTGTTTCCGGTCCCGTCTGCGCCGTGGCAAAGCTGGCATTTGTTTTTGAAGATGGTCGCCCCCGGGCTGCCTTCGGCGTTGGCAAACGGACAGCTGACAAGAAGGCTTCCTGATACTGCGCAGATTGCTACAGCGAACAAGAAACCGCGAATTCGATCCACGATGGTTCCTCCATGAAGTGTAGGCGTCAGGAGACGACCCTGCGAATGAATAAGGGCTTTTCCTGAAGCCTCACGCCTGAACTGCGCTTTCAGCGCTTATAGATGATACTTGAAAGCTTCGCGTAGGCATGTTCATCGGATAGAATGCACCGCCAATGGCCAACAAACTCAAAGCTCGCGGACATGGAACCAAGGAAGCCCCACTGAAAAAGAACTACTGCTTTGCCTGCGGAAAAGACAATCCCGACGGGATGCACCTCAAGTTCGTGTTCGATCCTGGGCACAAACGCTTCATTTCGAAGTTCCGGCTGAGCAAACGCTTTACCGGCCCACCCGGTCACTGCCACGGCGGAATCATCGCCACGATCCTCGACGACGCCATGAGCAAGCTGAGCAAGTTGCACGACGTGATAGCCGCCACAGCTGAGCTGAAAGTCCAATATCTCAAGCCCGTTCCTTTGCGCACGCCTCTGCGAGTTGAAGCCTGCGAGCTGCATAGGCGCGGCCGCACACTGATTCGCGACGCGGAAATTATCGATCAGCAAGGAAGGACGCTTGCGAAGGGAAGAGGGGTATTCGTGATTATCAATCCGAAGCAGGTCTTCCGGCGCGATTAGGCTAGGCCGCTTTCCTGAGCACCAGGGCCGAGTTCTTTGATCCGAAGGCGATGCAGTTGCAAACTGCGTGCTCAATGATCTTTTTCCTTCCGGCCTCCGCAACATAATCAAGATCGCATTCGGGGGAGGCCTGCGTCAGATTGATTGTTGGCGGAATCTGCTCTTCGCGCATTGCCACAAGCGTCGCAGCCACTCCAGCAGCCCCGCATGCGCCTTGCGGATGCCCGATCTGCGACTTCAAGGCCGACATAGGCACCTGTGGCGCCCGCTCTTCTCCGAGCGCCAGTTTCAGTGCACGCGTCTCAATGCGGTCGTTCAATTGAGTTGAAGTCCCGTGAAGGTTCACGTAGTCAACCTGCGCCGGTCCGATTCCCGCCTGCTTCATTGCAAGATCAATCGCACGGGCCGGTTCTTCGCCGCACTCCATCAGCTTCACCCGATGATAGGCCTCACAAGTAGATCCGTACCCCACCACTTCCGCCAGGATATTTGCCCCACGCGCGCGCGCGTGCTCGTACTCTTCCATCACAAACATCCACGAGCCTTCGGCGAGCACGAATCCGTCCCGGTTTGCCGAGAATGGGCGAGAGCCCTTCTCTGGCTCATGGTTCCAGCTCTCCGTCAGGATTTTCATCAGCGTGAAGCCGCGAACCGTTCCCAGGGAAATTGGAGCATCGGCCCCGCCAGTCAGCACAGCGTTCAGTCTTCCGGACTCGATCTGGCGCATCGAGTAAGCGATTGCGTCTGTAGAAGACGTGCAGCCCGTGGTCACCACGTGGCTGGGCCCGCGAAGATTGAATCGCACATTCAGCTCGCTCGAGATGCTGCCCATGACCCCGCTGGGAATGCAAAACAAGCTCATCTTCGGCACTTGGCCATGGAAGTAAAGCCTGTATTGCTCCTCGCTGAACTCAGACGCTCCTCCACCCGTCCCGAGGATGACCCCAAACCGGCGGCGTTCATCGAGCGGCAGCGCAGCGGTGTCGATCCCAGCAGTTGAGATGGCCTCAGTCGCGGCGCACAGCGCCAGCGGCACAATGCGGGATACATGTTTGCGCTCTTTCTTGTCCAGCCAGGCAAACTCGTCGAAGCCGGCGACTTCGCCGGCAATCTGCACCTCGATAGCAGATGGATCGAACCGTGTGATTCGCCGCACGCCGCTCTTGCCGGCAAGAATGGCTTCCGCAAAGGCCTGATTGCCGACTCCATTCGGACTGACCACGCCCATGCCGGTAATAACGCAACGCCGTTTCATCGATATTCACAGCTGAAATGCTGTGATCTCCATTGTCCGAAAATCTGTGGAAATTTTTGTCAAGCCCCTGTCACAACCCTTTTTCCCAGAAGCCTATGATTCTATTCGGAAAATAAACTTCCAAACCATGTCACAATTGCCCCGGCAAAAATGCTAGCTTAGAAATATAGGCATTCTTCAGTTCAACCCGAGTTCCTTCGCCAAAGTTTTCCATTTGCTATCGACAGATTGCCGGGTTTTTTCGTCCATAACGATCTCGTCGGGCCACGGACGCGCGAAACCTTCTGTGCTCCACTTGCGGGTTGCGTCAACGCCCATCTTGGAGCCGTAATTAGGAAGGCGTGATGCGTGATCGAGCGAGTCCACAGGCCCAAGCGTGAATTGAATGTCGCGCTCGGGATCGATGTGATTGAGCGCCTTGAGCGTGACTCCGCCTAGGTCCTGCACATCGACGTCTTCATCGACGACGATAATGCATTTCGTAAACATTGCTTGCCCAAGCGACCAAATTGCGTTCATCACCTTGCGGGCCTGGCCTGGATACGACTTGCGAATCGAAACGATCATCAGGTTGTGAAAGACGCCCTCGATGGGCAGATTGATGTCCACCAGTTCGGGGATTGTCAGCTTCATGAGCGGCAGGAATATCCGTTCAACTGCCTTGCCCATGTAGGCGTCTTCCTGCGGCGGCTTACCGACAATGGTGGTCGCATAGATGGGATTCTGACGGTGGGTCACGCAGGTCAAGTGAAAGACGGGATAAAGGTCTTCGAGCGAATAGAAGCCGGTGTGATCGCCGAACGGTCCTTCAGTGCGTAGTTCGTCGAGGTTGACGTAACCCTCGAGCACGATCTCTGACGAGGCAGGCACTTCGAGATCCACGGTCTCGCACTTAACGAGGTCGACTGGTTTTTGACGCAGAAAGCCTGCAATCAGGTATTCCTCCACATCCGGCGGAGCTGGAACGATCGCGGAGAAAGTAATTGCTGGATCGGTGCCGATCGCAACGGCAACGTCCATCTTGCCGGAGGGCATTTCGCCTTGGGGAATTAAAGAGCCGCCCGAAGTGCGGGCCATGAGGTCAACCGAAGCAGAACTTTGAGGGTGCCCAACCCTGGTCGCTCCTGATTTTGGAGCGACAGGGTGGGGATTTTGATTTGCATTCCGCAGCATCTCCCGATAATGTTCGGCCGCAACCTTCTGCCGCTGCCAGTGCATGCCCGTGGTCTGCCCATCAAACACCTGCATGCGGTACATGCCGACATTTCGCTTGCCCGTTTTTGGGTCGCGTGTAATTACGCACGGCAAGGTGATAAACCGCCCAGCATCCTGGGGCCAGCACTTGAGAATCGGAAAGTAGTCGAGATCGAACCTGTCCCTGCGAACGACTTCCTTGCATGGTCCGGTTGAAACCGTCTTCGGGAAGAACTTGCCCATCTCGGCCAGCATGGGAAGCATTTTGACTTTGTCGAGGAAGCCTTGCGGAGACTTCACGTCCATGAACTGACGAATTCGATCGGCGACTTCGTCGAGTGATTCAACTTCAAGCGCCATTCGCATCCGGCGCTCGGAGCCGAACTGATTAATGAGTACTGGAGTTTTGTGTCCCTTGGGATTTTCAAACAGAAGTGCGGGGCCGCCAGTTTTGCCCTGACTGCGGCTTTTTGAAACGCGATCGGTGATCTCTGCGATCTCGAGAATTGGATCGACGTCGGTCTTGATTCGCTTGAGTTCGCCCGTGCGCTCGAGCGCTGAAATCCATTCGCGAAGATCGTTGTGAGCCAATCCGTCTCCCTGATCTACAAACCATCCGCCAACTGCCAAGAGCCAACAGCCAAGAGTCGCTCTGAAAACGCTCGATTATAAAGGAGGAATGCGTGTCTACCAACGCTGCACCCGCAATTGGCCCAGTTCGTCCGCCGCGTGGTCTCGATGAGATCATCTCGACCTTCGGCGATATCTACGGATTCATTGACTCCGATTACACGCTCGATCCACGATGGCAAGTCGAGTCGCTCGAGCGCGTCGCATTGCCATTCGCGCTTCCACTCTCGTGGGACCTTTCCCGGCTGGTGACTCAATTCACCTGCCATAAGCTGCTCGTGCCGGTATTCGCTCGCGTATTCAGCGACATTCGAGACGCCGGCCTGCAATCGAGGCTCACCAGCTTTGGCGGTTGCTTTTCGTTTCGCCCGCAGCGTTCGGGCATCAAGCTGTCGGCA
>JBKPSP010000172.1:0-11402 GCA_046735175.1 Acidobacteriota bacterium | reverse complement strand
GCTCATTCTTGCCAAAAGCAAGTCACTAACCTTCTCGCCAATATCCAAACGTGCGGGTGGATTCGAAACCTGCCCAAACCCCTGAAACTAAACGCCTCTCCGCGCCAGGTACTTTAGAGACGGCGGGAGTCAGGGCGGGGTGTCGGCACTTGATCCCAAATCGAGCGGGAACCATAACGACGGCGCGGCAACCGGAAAAAGCTCAGAGCTAAAAGTCAGCGGCTAAAGGGCTGTTTTTTCAGCCACTTTCTGCTAACATTGTAAGGTTTGCGCGGCGTCCAGCTCGCCAGGCACATTCCCACCGTTAATTAGAGAAAAATCTCACTTTCGTCCCGGCGGTCGAGCGGCGACTTCAGTTCCGCCGCGAATCCAAAGGGACGAACACGAAGAGGAAAATTCGTTTTGGCTCTCGACGAAAAGTATTCGGACATTCAAAAGCTGATCGATACAGGCAAGGAAAAGGGATATCTGACGTATGACCAAGTCAACGATCTAATCCCACAGGATGTTCAATCCCCTGACGACCTGGAAGATCTGCTTACCACCATCGGTACGCAAGGCATTGATGTACTGGAGGGCCCAAAACTGCCCTCCTCGGCTTTAGACCGCGAAGAAGGCGAAGAGCTCGGGGAAGACGTGGAACTCGACCTCACCCCGGGCGCAATGGAAAAAACCAACGATCCCGTCCGCATGTATTTACGCGAGATGGGAACGGTCCCGCTGCTCACGCGCGAAGGCGAAGTTGAAATCGCCAAGCGAATTGAGCGCGGGCAGAACCGGGTGCTCAAGGCGCTTTCGCGATCGCCCATCGTGATCCGCGAACTGCTCGCCATGGGCGAGGACCTGAAGAAGGGCGTCCGCTCGATCAAAGAGGTGGTCACTTTCGATGAGGAAGAGATCACCGACGAGATCGTGCAGGCGCGCCTGAACGACTTCACGGGAAAGATCGATGAACTGGCGAAGGCCTACAAGAAGGCCGGACAGGTGCAGGAAAAGTTCGCCGAAATTTCCCAGAAGAAAAACCCGAAGCCCTACCGGCGCATGCACAACAAGCTGGCGCGGGCGGTGGTAGAAGTTTCGCAAGCTGTCCGCGACCTCGCCTTCAC
Organism: Acidobacteriota bacterium; assembly: GCA_046735175.1. GTDB lineage: Bacteria > Acidobacteriota > Terriglobia > Terriglobales > Acidobacteriaceae > Gp1-AA145. The sequence goes on along the minus strand of JBKPSP010000172.1, from coordinate 10,296 downwards.
CAACGTCGAACGCAAGCGCCTGATAGACCGCCTGAACAAGACGGTTGACACCATGCGCTCGCTCGACCGCCAGGTGCAGAATCTGGAGAAGCGGGCCGAGGCCACGCGATCGGAAGATCAGCGCAAGGAGTACAGGCGGCAGGCACGCGTCGTCAATGCGGAACTCGAAAAGCTCGAGCAGGAAGCCGGCGTCGTTTTCCAGGAACTCAAGCGCACACAGCGCGAGATCATCCAGGGCGACATGGACGCCGAGCAGGCGAAGCGCGAGCTGATCGAAGCTAACCTGCGACTCGTCGTCTCAATCGCAAAGAAATACACCAACCGCGGATTGCAGTTCCTCGACCTGATTCAGGAGGGCAACATCGGCCTGATGAAGGCCGTGGACAAATTCGAATACCGCCGTGGGTATAAGTTTTCGACTTACGCCACCTGGTGGATTCGACAGGCGATCACTCGTGCGATTGCCGATCAGGCGCGCACGATTCGTATCCCAGTGCACATGATCGAAACGATCAACAAGCTGATCCGCACTTCGCGGCAGCTGGTGCAGGAGCTGGGACGCGAGCCGACGTCGGAAGAAATCGCCAAGCGCATGGACATTCCGGTGGCCAAAGTGCGCAAGGTGCTGAAGATTGCTCAGGAGCCGATTTCTTTGGAGACTCCAATCGGCGAAGAGGAAGATTCACATCTTGGCGACTTCATCGAAGACCGCGCTGTGGTCTCGCCGGCCGAAGCGGTGATCAACGTCAACCTGAAAGACCAGACTTCGCACGTGCTTCGCACACTGACGCCGCGCGAGGAGAAGGTCATCAAGATGCGCTTCGGTCTTGAAGACGGCAGCGAGCATACGCTGGAAGAAGTGGGCCAGAGTTTCGCGGTTACCCGCGAACGCATACGGCAAATCGAAGCCAAGGCGCTGCGGAAACTGCGGCACCCGTCAAGATCGCGGAAGCTGCGGGCGTTTTTGGATGGCGTGAGGGACTAAGTAAGAAGTCAGAATGCGGAATTGGGCGCGCGCAAGCGCGCGCTTTTTTTTGTCTCCCTGGGCGCATCCGATTCATCAGCACTCAATAAATGCTGTGCCGCGTAAAATCTGGCGCATGGGATATCTGTCTCGCGCAAAACTGATTGGGGTGGGGGCGGGATATGCCGCAGTCCTGGCCGCATCGGCGTTCCTGGTTTTTTGGCGTTATCTGCAATACCGCTGGCATGCGGACGACGCCAACCAGTACAGCGGCATGTGGGCTGGCGGAGACATGGTCCTCGGCGTTTTCATCTTCCTTTTGTTCCTGGTGCCGACATTTTTGCTGGTGCTGGTGCTGAGGAAATCGGAGGCGGGATACATCGGCTATGCGAAGGTATTGTTGATTGTGAGTCTCACGGCGCCTACTTCGGTTGGCCTATTCGCGATTCCCTGGCTGAGGAATTCCAACTCGCTGCTGGGATGGGTTTGCATGTGGCGGCTGTTTGGGTCGCCTTTCGTGCTGGTCGGGATCGTGGGCAGCCGGTTGCTGGCGCGGTTTCCGCGAGCAAAGCGGTTGTGTTCTTATGCGGCGCTGGTCGAAGCAGGCACGCTGGGTGCAATGATCTTGCTCCTGGGTGTGGCGGCGAGGTTGCACCGCTGAGAATGTAGACACTCCCATTCTGCCTAAAAGGGGCAGAATTGGGGAACCCGGTCACCGATTATCTGCTCAAACAGGTCGGACAGGAATGTCCGACCCACACGGGCCATTGCGCCCCGGCATGCCGAAACTTAGGCCTACTTTCTATTGCTTCTCGTAAATTTCACGGCGCGGTTGGGGATCGCCGGCCTGCTTGAAAATGCGGGTGAAACTTTTGCCGTCGTCGGCGAGGGTGATGCGGGCGGTGTAAACCTCGCTCCCGTCGTCGCCGGAGCCTTCGGCTACCAGGGTCGTGCCTTCCCAGTGGGCTTTCACGGTCGCGCCGTGGGAATCGCGGGAAGGCTTGCCGTCGGTGGTCAAAGATTCGCTCTCTTCGAAGTCCTGGCCGCCGGCGGTGCCTTTGACGGTATAACTGAGTAGCGGGTCTTTGTGGGTGACTTCCACCGTGAGCGCGGAGACGTCGGAGCTGCCGGCGTCCGACTTATCGGGGTTGAGTTTCCAGGTGCCGGTGAGGTTCGGGTGGGTTTCGGCCGACGCGATGGCCGTGAGCAACAGGAGCGCAAAGAACATCCTTCTCAGGGTTTTCATATTTCTCGGTACGCACACGCCGATGCGATTGTTCCCGAAGTTCCTCGGGAAGGGAAACAAGAAACTTAGCCACGGATTTACACGGATCAACACGGATAGGCCAGGATAAAAATTCGTGTGATCCGTGGCCGGTTTTTGGGTTCGCTGGCCGGTTGAGTTGCCCGCAGGTAGCTATGCCCCACAGAATTAGGTCCTACTGGCCCGAAATGGCTGGCTCCAGGCTGCGTAGTTGGAAAAACAATGTGGCGAAGCCCAGCTTGGATTTCATTTGCACCGGCAGGCGGCGCTCGTCGTCGGTGAGCCAGACGGTGATCTCGGCCTTGCCGGCCATCGGCCCGGCGATGGGCTCGGCTTTTACGCGAAGGGTCTGAAATTCGCCCATCGGCCCTTTGATTTTTTCGCCGCCCTCGACTTGGAGCTTTACGTCGGTAGTCTTGCCGCCGTCGTTGACGGGAAAAGTTTGCGACAAACCGACGCGGAGGGGAAGCGAGCGGGCATAAAAGAACCCGCTGACTACATCAGAAACGCAGGGCGGGATATCGAACTCGGCGTGCTTCTCTTTTCCGGTCTTGAGGTCCTTGTCGTCGACCTCGCTTTTGGCGCGGGGATAGTCAAAGTAAATCTTGCGGTCGAGGCGCTTTGAGCCTTCCTCGTTGTGCTTGAGAATTTGCTGGGTGCAGAAAGAGTGCGGGTCGATATCGGCGTTGAAGGTGTCGTGGATGGGGAAAATTTTGTTGGCGATGCCGGCGGAATCGGCGGTCGAGGTCAGGTGCTCGGTTGCACCCAATCGCTGCATCAAGAGTGTTGCCGTGCCGGCGTTGAACATGTGCCATTGCACGGAGTAGGTCAGCTTTTCTCCGCTGGGAAAGCGATATGCGGCGGGTGGCGGCAGGATTCGCGAAGTGTTGCCGTGAGAGATAGAAGCGATCTGCACCTGCGCGACGGCGGATGTGACTACAGCAATCGCAACCATGAACTTCGAAGTCATCGATAAAACCAGATTGCCTTGACGATGAGGACGACGAGCATAAGCCCAGAGCCGATCGCAGCATTGTATTCGCGGTGCTTCCAGTAAAGATGCCACGAAAACGAATTCGCGCTGCTTACCGAAGGACGTAAGCGCGGAAATAATCTGGGCACGTTACGCTCGTACTCGGGGAATTCCGGAAACTTTGAACGAAGGAATTGTTCTTCAGACTTGATGACAGGAACATAAATTGTCAAAAAAATTACAAGTACGAGCAACGCCAGCCACCAACTGCGGGAGGCGATGACGAAACCAACGGCCAGCACGATGGATCCGAAATAAAGAGGATTGCGAGTGTAGGCATAGGGGCCGGTGGTGGTGAGGACTTCGTTTTTGCGGACGTGGCCGGAGGCAAGGGCTCGGATCGCAAGACCGGTAGCGGCCAGAATGCCTCCAGCAACGATAGAGATTTTTGTAGGTTGCGACAGAAAAATGTATGCGGCCGCGGTGGCGAATCCCAGCGGAACGCGGACGCGGCGCGCGATTTTGCTCCAGCTAGGCAGAAGGTTGCTCCAGAAGGCGGCGCGCGGCCGCGATGACTTCATCCGGGGTGATCTTCAGTAAGCCGGGATCAAGCGAATTCACGTGGGAAAACGAAGTGCTGCTCGCCGGGTTGCGCAGCACGATGCTGCGAGTTCCGAAAGGGCCGTTGCGAGCGGGATCGGTCGGGCCGAAGATCGCGACTACCGAGACCTGCAATGCCGCGGCGAGGTGCATGGGGCCGGTATCTCCGCCGATGAACAGGTGAGCACGGCGAGTGAGAGCGATGAGTTCGCCGAGTGAGCAGGAAAGCTTGTGACCTGCGCCATTACTTGCATTCACGGCAGCACTGGCAAGTTGCTCTTCGCCGGGACCAAAATTGATGAGTGGCGCAATACCGGCGCTGGCCAGGGCACGGGCGACGTCGCCGTATCGCTCCGGTGGCCACTGCTTCGCTCCCCAGCCTGCGCCGGGATTGAGTATCGCGAAGCGGTCGCCTGGTGGAACCAGCTTTGCCGCTGATGCTTCAGCCTGGTCGTCCTGCGGCAACCTCGCGGCGCAGTTTGGAAGCGGGCGATCGGCGACTGCTTCGGCCAAGGAATGGTTTTGTTCCATGATGTGTGCGCCTGCGACCTTTATATCGTGGGTATAAAAGACGCGCGCTGGCTGCTCGCGCGGGTTCTTCATGCCAACAATATTTTTTGTTCCTGCCAGTCGCGCCATCACGGCTGACTTCAGCGCGCCCTGGAAATCGACGGCGATTTCATAATGCTGGGCTCGGAGCTCGCGGCGCACGTTCATTATCGCGGTCCGAGTTTCGGTCGAGAGCGGGGACTTGCGCCAGAGTTTTGTGTCCACCAGGTGGACGAAATCAACCAAGGGGCGGGATTGATCGCGTGGCCCCGATAGCGGAGTACCTTTCCCGCACAGCAGTTCTGCCCATCGCTGCTCGATGACCCACCCAATATGCATCTCGGGGTAGGCGTTCCGCAGCGCGGCGACCGCAGGGATCGTGTGGATGACGTCGCCCATTGCCCCGAGGCGCACGACCAGCAGGCTTTTCGGAGGAACTGCTCCGCCGTTCACGAGCGGCGCTTCTCCAGGCGGTTGCGGACAATATCGGTTGCGGAGTGATTCTTGGGGTCGCCGACGATCTCGACGCGTCCGCCGCACTCGATGACGGTGTCGCGCTCGGGGACGCTGTCGGCGGTGTAGTCGGTGCCCTTGGCGTGAATGTCGGGATGAATTTCGCGAATGAGCGCGCGAACGTCAGGCTCGGAGAAGATCACAACCGCATCGACATCGGACAGAGCAGCAAGAATCTCGGCGCGCTCGTCAGCGGGGATGAGCGGGCGGCCTTCACCTTTGAGGGCCCGAACGGATTGGTCGGAGTTGATGGCAACTACTAGCCTTCCGCCAAGTTGCTTGGCCGCGTGGAGATAGCGGACGTGCCCGACGTGAAGAAGATCGAAGCAGCCGTTGGCGAGGGTGATCGAGTTGCCGGCGGCGCGCCATTGGGCGACTCGGCGCCTCAGGCTGTCGCGATCGAGAATCTTTGTTGAGTCCAATCTGCTTTGCGCCCTTTGCGAGGTTTTGCGACCTTCGCGGTTAAAAGCTTTTAACCGCAGAGTGCGCCGAGAAAAACCGCCGAGGCCGCAGAGAAAATCGAGAACGAACAATTCCTCTGTGGCCGCTTGACGCCTGACGCCTGAACCTAATGCGCTCTCGTCTGCGGCGGAGTGCTGTGAATTGCGTCCAGCAACTCCTGTTGCGAAACTGTGGCTGTGCCACGCTTCATGACTACGATGCCGCCGGCGTAATTTGCCAGATGCGCCGCCTCTTCGGCGGTGGCACCGGCGGCGAGCGCGGCGGTGAACGTCGCAATCACGGTATCGCCCGCTCCGGTAACGTCGGCGACCTGGTCGCTGCCGAAAATAGGGATATCAACCGGCTTATGCTTCCTGGAGAACGCGACCATGCCGTCTCGTCCGCGCGTGATGACGAGTGATTGCAGCTTCATCCGCGAAAGAACCTGCTCTCCTGCTGAGCACAAACTTTTCCAGTCAGAGATGCGTGCTCCTAAAGCCTCTTCTACTTCGGGCTCGTTCGGCGTGGCGGCGGTAACTCCTGAAAACTGCAGCATGCGATGCCGCGAATCGAGCACGAACGGCACCGAGCCTTTACTGGCGGCGTTCACCACCTCAGGGCTGGCAGCGCCGTAGCCATAGTCGGAGACGAGGAGCGCATCCGACGCGCGCAGATATTGCTTCGTGGCTAACGCAAGTTCGCGGCGGGCGTGGCTATTAAGATCTAAGTCTGGCTCGCGATCGAGTCTTACAACTTGTTGTCTCCAGGTATGCGGCATTCCGGCGAGGATGCGGGTTTTAGTCACGGTCGTATAGCTTTTGTCGCGAATGATGCCGGTAACGGGGATACGCTTGTGGCGAAAGGCTCGAAGCAGCAATCGGCCCGGCTCGTCGTTCCCCACGATTCCAACAGGCAGAACATTGACTCCGAGATCGGCAAGGTTGTTTACCGCATTGGCGCCGCCGCCAGGAACAACGTTGTGCTCGCGATGTCGAAGAATGAGCACTGGGGCTTCCCGCGAAACGCGCGAGATTTCCCCGAAGACGAATTCGTCGGCGACCATGTCCCCGAGCACTGTGACGGTGACGCGAGGCAAGGACTGCACGATCTTGATCAGGCGCTCGCTTTCTTTGGAGAGCTTGCTCATTCAGTGGAATTCTCTCACGCGGGGGGCTTGCGCTCGCGAATCACGCGCAGCATGGTATCCAGAGCGTCAGCGGCGTCGAGGAGTTCCATGTGGACGCGGGCGATGGCTACGTTTCCGAGTTTTTCCATGTGCGCGCCTAAGTTGATCTGGTCTTTTTCGGTTGTGACGAAGCCGGTTGCGGCGTGTTGATCGCGGAGTGCGATTAGGTCCTCGATATCTGCGGGCTTGTACGCGTGATGGTCGCGGTAGAGCTTGGTGGCTGCGGGCTGGATGTTTAGGTTGTTCAGTTCGTGTAGGAATCGATGCGGGCGAGCGATCCCGCAGAATGCCACCGGATGCTCGGGCACATTGGAGATTTCCAAGTTCCGATTCACTCGCCAGGTCGGCTTAGCTGGTGCGGCAAAATTCATATCGCTTGGGACCACCATGGCGTCTGCGCGTTTGAGCGACGACAACGGTTCGCGCAGGCGTCCGGCGGGCAGCGGCTGATCTTTCAGATCATCAACCGACAGCAAAACTATATCGAAGTCGCGCGTGAGTGAGCGATGTTGGAAGCCATCGTCGAGGATGTGAAGTTGGGACCCGAATTTCGCTTCCGCGTAGGCGCCAGCTTCATACCGGCTTTCTCCGACGACGACCGGGCAATTCAGGTGCCGGGCAATGAGCAGCGGTTCATCTCCAAATCGGTGTGGCGATCCGGAAACTTCGACTTCCAAAACCCCGCGCGTGTTGCGTCCATAGCCGCGGGACAAAACATCGAATGCAATCCCGCGTTGTTTCAGTAACTCGCCCAGGAGAATTACAAAAGGCGTCTTGCCGGAACCTCCAACTGACAGATTGCCTATGCTCACTACCGGACCGCGCAGCGTTCGTGATTTGAGAACGCCGGAATTGTAGAGGCGATTTTTGACGCCCACTCCACCGGCGTAGATTGCGCTGAGCGGATTCACGCGGTGTGCGCCTCCAGTTCGCGGACTGGAAACAAGGCTTTCAGTTTCTCGAGCGTAAGCGCAGTTGCTCCCTGCTGCGACCGCAGCGTGTCGAGGGCTCGAAGGCCAAGGGCATGCCGTTCTGCAGCATTCGTTACTAAACTCGTGATCGTGCTCGCCAGATCCTTCTCTTCACATACACGGACGGCGTCCTTCGCGCGGAACAGGCTGATGATGTCGCGAAAATTTTCTGTGTGCGGGCCCACGATAATGGGCACGCCGTGTTGCGCAGGCTCGAGAATATTGTGGCCTCCGGCGGGCACAAAGCTTCCGCCGACGATGGCGATGTCCGCCAGCGCGTAAAGGTTTGCAAGCTCGCCGATCGAATCGATGAGCAGGATGCTGCCGCTCAGCGGAGAGCCATCCCATTGCGTCCGCAGCGCGAATCTCACTCCCGATTCCTGCAGTAGTGCCGCTACCTGGCTGAACCGTTCGGGATGGCGAGGGGCGAGGAGCATCACGGCACGCGGGAACTGAACCAGCACCCGTTTAAAAACATCGAGCAGGATTGCTTCTTCGCCGTTCAGAGTGCTCCCGCAGACCAGGACCGGTCCGGATCCAGTTTGCGTGAGCGCAGACTTCAGCTGCGCAAGGATCGCCGGCTCAGGAGGCAAGGCGAAATCGTACTTTAGATTGCCGCCGACAAAAACGCGATCTTCAGGTGCGCCAATCGCGATAAGGCGGCTTGCATCCTCGGGACTTTGCGCAAGGAACGCCGCGACATTGTTCAGCACGGGACGAAGCAGTCGCTTCCAGTGCCGATATCCGGGGAGCGAGCGGTCAGAAATGCGCGCATTGACCACGGCAATATTCGCACCAGACTCTCTCGCGATGCGCAGGAAATTCGGCCAGAACTCGGTTTCGGCGACGACGACCAACTCCGGCCGGATTGCGGTGAAGTATCGCCGCATGAGTAAGGCAAAGTCGAGCGGAAAGTAGAAAACATTCTCTGTCCCGAAACGCCTCCGGGCGAGTTCCTGTCCGGTATCGGTTGTGGTTGAGATCAGAATGCGATGTCGAGGGAACTCGGCGCGAAGATGGCGAACGAGTTCGCTGACCGCGAGCACCTCGCCCACGGAGACCGCGTGGATCCAGATCGACGGCGCGCCGGGATTTCGAAGCGACGGTGGAACCTTGCCGAGGCGTTGCAACAGCGCCTTGCGGTACTTGCCGTGGCGCATCATCTCCAGAAGCCAGAAAGGAGTTGCCAGCAGAAGCCCCACGGCCAGCAGCGCGCTGTAGATCAGGTACATTTGCGAAGGGACATTTTAAGCTTTGGCGAAAGCACTCAGCATTCAGCACTCAGCATTCAGTCAGGAATGCGCCGAAATCATCCCGATTCGCTAAATGCCCGGACGATTCGCTGCATCTTATAATTCACTGGCTGTGAATTTCAGAAGACTTCTAATCGGAATCGTCGTTCTTTTCCCGCTTGCATACCTTGCGGCTAAAGACTTCTCCCTGCCGCGCGCGAAGCCGGCGTTCAGCTATCCCGCGCACGACCATCATGGCGACGAGAACGTCACGGTCGCAGTCGATCCCTATGAAACCGCCGCAAAGGCCAACATCTTTAATGCTCATTACGCCGAAAATGGGCTTCTGCCGGTCTTCGTTGTGGTCACGAACGATTCGGACGAGCCGATCCAGCTTTCAGACATGAAAGCTGAGCTGGTCGCTTCCGACCGAACCAAGCTGAGTCCTCTGAATGAGGACGATATTTTTCGTCGGCTGTCGCACCCCAAGGCTTCCGGATCGCGATATCCGGTTCCATTCCCAACGAAGAAGGCCAAGGGCGGCGTAGATTCCAAGACCCGCGATGAAGTCGAGAGCGCGCTTTTCCGGGCGCGAGCGGTGGAGCCGAAGAGCACGCAAGCGGGATTTATGTTCTTCGATGTATCGGACATTTCCAATCCGCTGCCCGGAGCCAATTTCTATTTGACCGGCGTCAGGAATTCTTCAGGGCATGATTTGATGTATTTCGAGATTTCGCTGGATAAGTATGTGGAGAGTTCTAAGTCTCAGTAGTGGATGAGAACGATTCGAGGGTGGTTTGCTTGATGAGATATGGAGATCTGTGATCAATTGTCGGAGTGCTTGGGGCCACCTCGAAAAATGCGCCTCCACCATGTTTGTTTTTTCGATAGAGATGTCTGCGCTTTATCTAAATGCCAAGTCGCAGAGAAGTGCTGAATACCGTCGCTTACAGTAATGCTCATTTCGTCGGCGTCGGCAAGAAGTGCCTCATACACGTCCTCCCCACCTTGCCAAGCGTATTCCTGAGCCTGCTCGTCGTCGGCTGAAATGCAGATGCGTCGGAAAAATGCCCAGTGCGGTGCCTGCGAATACATTGCATCCCAGAACTGCTGGTCCGCATGCGTTAGAACTACACCGTTCCAGAGTTGCACGCGAATACCAAACAACCGCAGAATCTGATTGCGGTCGGCTTCGGGAAATTCGTAAAGATAACGCATGCTAGGCTTCTCGTCATCCCAATAGATGCCGCCCAGTGGCAAGAAACAAACCTGTCGCTCAGCGTCAGGCCGATAGGTAAGCGTGGACAGAAATCTTATGCTTATTTCGGTGAGCATCCTGGAATTATAGGGCCGGCAATTTCACCATTTTTGGGTTTTGACCAACTGCCCGCTTAAATTCATCACCCAGGGGCAATGAGTGATTGGAGACTTATCACTAACCAGCCCAGGACCTTTCCGCCTCACTTATTGATCTGAATGATTTCGGCGTCCGGGCAACAGTTCCGCACGGTCATAAGGCGAGTGATTGCTTCGTCCAGCGTCCACCCCTGCTTCCAATGAAGAAATGCTGCAGCCACCGTGGGAGACCGACTCACGCCTGCAG
>JBKPSP010000171.1:0-19501 GCA_046735175.1 Acidobacteriota bacterium | reverse complement strand
GGAGCCATAGGTGACCAGGGGGTTCGAAACTGCCAAGCGGACATCCGATTCCTGCATGATTGAGATCACAACTGCGCTGTCGCCGCGATCTGCGATGGCGACGTCCATCGCGGCATCCTTGGGGTCCTTGCCCATAGCCCGTCCGATCTCATCGAGATTCATGCCTTCATATCTCTTCAACTCGGGTTTCAAAACCTCAACCAGCAGAATTCCTTTGCCGCCTCCGGATCCGAGCCACTGGTTCTCCCAGACCGTGGTTGGCTCGTCCATATCTTTCTTGGCTCGCGCCCGCTGTGCGGGATCTTTCAATCGTTCGATCATTTTGTCCGTGCCGCCCTCGAGGACCCAGGTGGGGAAACACGCCACCAGACTATTGGAAGCGCGGTCATACGGGTAAACGCTGGCCGCGACATCAATGCCACGAGCACGGGATTCTTCAATGTGCTTGAGTACTTCCGGCATCCTGCCAAAATTTTCCGGGTAAGACACCTTCAAGTGCCAGATCGTCGCCGAGATATTGGCGCGTTGGGAAATTGCGGAGACTTCATCCAGCGACGACAAAATGTCGTCTGACTCCGATCGCTGATGGGTGAAGTAAACGCCGCCATAACTCCGCGCGACTTTGGCCAGCTCAACCAATTCATCTGTGGAAGCGAATCTATCCGGAACATATTGCAACGCGGAGCTCACGCCAAAAGCGCCTTCGCGCATGCTTTGCGCCAGCAATTGCTTCATCTGCTCGATCTCTGCTGCAGTTGCCGGGCGGTTGTCTTTGCCCATGACATAGGTGCGAAGGCCGCCGGCCCCGATAAACGTCCCCAGGTTAATCGCAGACTTGCTGCGCTCGAAGTGCCGGAAATACTCGTCGAGCGAGCGCCAATCGAGAGAGACGCCGTATTGCTTAGCCCTGTCTTTCAGGTCTTCGATCAGTCGATCGTTGACCGGTGCAATGGACGTTCCTTCGCCGGTGATTTCACTTGTGACGCCCTGCGTAATTTTGCTAGCGGCGCGGCCATCAACGAGGAGGTTGAACTCCGACTGGCCCTGAACGTCAATGAATCCTGGCGATGCGACCAAGCCGTTGGCATCGATGCGCTGGGAAGCGGTAGCGCCATGCAGATTACCTATCGCAGCAATGCGGTCGCCGCGGATCCCGATATCGCCGACGTACCAGGGAGCGCCGGTTCCGTCGACGATGTGCGCGTTGGTGATGAGAACGTCGTAGCCGGCCTTTTGCGACTGGCTAAAAGCCAAAGCTGTGAACGTGCAAACCGCAAGCAGGACAAGTCTTTTCATGATGGACATGGTGTGCTCAGAATTCGGGATGATACACGAATTTTGTGCTTGCTATACTCACCACCATGCTTCAAGCCACCTTGGAAGAAGGCCGCAAGCTGGCCGACGCCGCACTGGAACGTCTTCTTCCGCCAGCCGGGCAGCGCCCGGCTTCAATTCATTCCGCAATGCGGCACAGTGTGTTCGCGGGAGGCAAGCGCATCCGGCCGATTCTCTGCATGGAGGCAGGCAGGCTGGTCGGTGGCGCGCTGCCATCCGGAATCGAAGACCTTGGCGCCGCTCTCGAAATGCTGCACACCTATTCTCTGATTCACGACGATCTTCCGGCGCTCGACAACGACGATCTTCGGCGAGGCCGGCCCACGTGCCATAAAGTCTTCGGCGAGGCGATTGCAATTCTCGCGGGAGACGCTCTGCAGACCCAAGCCTACGAAACGCTCGCGCAACTGCAATGCTCAGCGGACGCGCGAGTGCGCATAGTCGCAGAGATCGCGAAAGGGACCGGCACTATAAACGGCATGATCGGCGGCCAGGTCGTCGATCTCGAAGCCGAGCACATCAAGCCGGATGCTGAAACTTTGCAATATATCCATCGGTCAAAAACTGCGGCGCTGATCACAGCCAGCCTGGTCTCTGGTGGCATTTATGGGGGCGCGAACCAGGCGCAGGCTGGGGCATTGCGAGAGTTCGGGCAGGCCATTGGCCTGGCATTTCAAATCGTGGACGACATTCTTGATGTGACGCAAACTTCCCAGCAATTGGGTAAGACGGCAGGTAAGGACCTTGCATCTGAGAAGGCGACCTATCCGGCCTTGTTCGGGCTGGAGGAGTCGCGAGGCCAGGCAGCGGCGCTCTTATATTCGGCAAATCAATCGCTTGAGAGCTTTGGCGAGCGCGCTAACGTTCTCAAGAGCCTGGGCCGATTCCTGATAGAGAGGCAGAATTAACGCGGTTGCTCGGCTTCCGCCGAATCACAGGGTTTAAAGGCCGACGCCGACGATTGTTGTAGTGAATTCCGTATCTAAAACGTTATACTTGCACTTAACGGGTTCCTCAGAAGCGCACTTCAGCATCACATCTCTGAAACGAAACCAGCGGTGAAAGAAGGCGAATGAAGAAAGCAAGCTCTCCACGAGTGGCCTATTTTTCAATGGAAATTGCCCTGGAGCCGGACATTCCGACTTACAGCGGCGGTTTGGGAATTCTTGCCGGCGATACGCTCCGTTCCGCTGCGGATCTGGGCACTCCGGTCGTGGCGGTCACCCTCGCCTATCGCAAGGGATACTTTCGGCAGATACTTGACCCCGCCGGAAATCAGTTTGAACAGCCGCAAGAGTGGGATCCAGAACAGCAGTTTGCTGAAGTCGGCCCGCGAGTCTCCGTCGAGATCGAAGGGCGACAGGTTTCAGTTCGCGCCTGGAAGTACACGATTACCGGCATCACCGGCGAAACCGTACCTGTTCTTTTGCTTGACACTGATCTGCCCGAAAATTCCGAACAAGATCGCGGGTTGACCGACTCCCTTTACGGCGGCGACCAGCGCTATCGACTGGCTCAGGAAATTGTTCTGGGCCTTGGTGGATTCCAACTGTTGCAGCGCGTTTATCCCGGCCAGCTCGAGATTTACCACATGAACGAGGGCCACTCGGCGCTTCTGTCTTTAGGATTGCTGGAGCGGCGGCTGGAACAAAGCTTTGCTGGCCGGCTCAAGCAGCTCGATATCGATGGCGTACGCACCATGTGCATCTTCACCACACACACGCCTGTTCCTGCGGGACATGATCAGTTTCCCCGCAGCCTGGTGGGCCAGGTGTTGGGGCGCGAGCAGGTTTCCTTGCTCGACGAAGCTGAAGCTTGGGAAGGCGAGTCGCTGAACATGACCTTTCTAGCGCTGCGGTTCTCCGGTTATGTCAACGGCGTCGCCATGCGGCACGGCGAAGTGTCGCGGGGAATGTTTCCCGCATACGATATCAGCGCGATCACTAATGGCGTCCATGCCATTACCTGGACATCGCCCGCCTTCAGCGAGCTCTTCGACTCCTACATCCCTGGCTGGCGCGGTGACAACAACTACCTTCGATACGCGATCAGCATCCCACTGCCTGCCATCCGCGAGGCACACGCAGACGCAAAAACCGAACTGTTCGCGGAGATCAGCCGGTCGTTTGGCGTTCAACTCGATCCCAAGGCACTGACGATCGGTTTTGCCCGCCGAGCCAGCACCTATAAACGTGCCGACCTGCTGTTTTCAAACCCCGAACGTCTGCGGCAAATTGCCAAGACCGTCGGTCCGATCCAGCTCGTTTATGGCGGCAAAGCGCACCCTCACGATGAAGGCGGAAAAAATCTGATTCGGAGGGTGGTTGGAGGCGCGAGTCAGTTGGCCGACGCAATCCGCACGGTGTACGTCGAGAATTACGACATGCGGTGGGGAAAGCTGATCACCTCAGGTGTCGATCTTTGGCTGAACAACCCGCTTCGCCCTCAGGAGGCCTCCGGTACCAGCGGTATGAAAGCCGCTCTCAACGGCGTTCCTAGTTTCAGCGTAGTCGACGGATGGTGGGCGGAAGGGCACATTGAAGGCGTCACGGGCTGGGCGATTGGCAGCAGCGAGGTCGCCGAGGACCCGTCCGTCGAAATTGCCGCGCTGTACGATAAACTGGAGCGCGAGATTGTTCCGATGTTTTACGGCCGTCCGAACCGATACACAGAGATCATGCGCTTCGCCATCGCGCTCAACGGGTCGTTCTTCAACACTCAGCGCATGGTCCTGCAATATCTCTCGAATGCTTACAAGATGCAGAGGGAAGTGACGGCCCCGCTGGCGAAAGTGTGAGGATCGGTTGTTGGTTATCGGTTGCTGGTTGTTGGCGCTGATGGAGTGAGCCTGAGACTCCAACCACCGATAACCGACAACCGATGACCGCAGTTCCGGCGATGGAGTTCGCCATAACCGTCCGCTTGCGCGGACTGATAACTCCTACAACTTCGGTTGAGGAGAACTCCATCTTGCGCAATCTACCCTTCAACGAATTTCTTACGATCTCCATAGGCGCCATCCTCGGCGCGAACGCGCGCTGGCTCATCAGCCGTTTTCTGGCGCGGGCTCTGGGCCCGGTCTTCCCGTATGGGACACTCTTCATCAACGTGAGCGGCAGCTTCGTCGTTGGCTTTTTTGTGATCTATGCCAGCGAGCGGGTGCTGCTCGATCCACGCTGGCGTCTGCTCGTGGTCGTTGGATTTTGTGGCGCGTTCACTACATTTTCCAGCTTTGCTTTCGAAACCATGGCTTACTTCGAACAGGGACAGTGGGCGCTCATGCTGACCAATTTTGTCTCGAACAATTTGCTTTGCCTCTTGGCTGCGCTGGGCGGAATGGCACTGGCGCGGGCAATATAACTTTGACCATGTCAATCATCAGAACGGAGCGACTCGATCTGCAACCGACGGCCGAATCAGACATCCCCGAACTCGTGCCCTTGATCGGAGCGCGCGAAGTTGCTGAAACAACGCTCCGCATCCCACACCCCTATCAGGAAAAGCATGCGCGCGAGTTTCTCGCCAGTCCAGCAAAAGAAAATGAGCTGCGATTGATCATCCGCTTGCGAATCGACGGTCGCCTTTGCGGCGGGATCGGATTGCATCCGAACAATGAGCACAAACGCGCGGAGTTGGGATACTGGATCGGCGTGCGCTTCTGGGGAAACGGCTATGCGACGGAAGCTGCACGGGCCGTCGTTGGTTACGGATTCGACAACTTCGATCTCAACCGGATCTTCGCGGCTCACTTCGGCGGAAATGATGCATCCGGCAAGGTGTTGCGCAAAATCGGAATGCGTTATGAAGGCTGTATGCGGCAAGCAATCGTAAAGCACGACAGGTTCATCGACCTGGAACGCTATGCGATATTGCGCAGCGACTATCTGGAGGCCGGGAAGTAGAATGCTAGGCGAGATGGCAGTCCAGGTCACCATTTACCTGAATGAGTCTGACAAGTGGCATGGACGGCCGCTGCACATGGCCATCCTGAACTATCTTCATGATGAAAACGTCTTTGCTGCCTGCACTGTGCACGCGGTTGCCGGCTTTCTGGGACGGCAACGCGTCAAGACCAGCCATCTGGTCGACGCCGGCGGCAGGCCTCCGATCGTTATCTTTTTCGTCGATAGCGAAGAGCACGTGAGCCGCGTACTGCCGCGAGTGAAGGAAATGGCCGCGAGCAGGCTCATCGTTCGTGAAAATGTAGTGATCGAGCAGGGAAGTCTGAATTAAGCAGCCGAGGAGGCGGGAACAGCTTCAAGTCTGGAGACCTGGACTGGCACTATTGCCGTGACCGTAGTTCCTTGCGCGTTTGACGAGATTTCCAGGCGTCCTCCAAGTTGTCGCATACGCTCATTCATTCCCCTTAAGCCCACTCCGGTGGGTGGCAGTTCAGCGGAATCTTCAAGCAGTTCCCCTCTTATACCCTTGCCTGCATCTTCCACTTCGAGCACTGCGCTATCAGCTTCCATCCGCAAGCGGACATCAGCCACCAGGCTTTCAGAATGGCGATGAACGTTGGTGAGGGACTCCTGCAGTACCCGGAACAGACCCAGTTCGGCGTCCCGGGGCAGGCGATCGAAATCTGCCGCGCACTCAAAGCTGGTCTTGATACCGCTTCGTTCCGTAAATCCATCGAGATACCAGGGGATGGCCGACTTCAGGCCAAGCTCCTCAAGCATGGGAGGATAGAGCAAATAGGAAATAGTGCGGACTTCGCGAATACAATCATCGGCCAGGTGGGAGCATCGGCTGACGATGTCGCCGGTTTGCGCGTCGCTTTTGATCGAAGCCAGGCCCAGCTTCAATGCTGTCAGAAGCTGGCCCAGGCTGTCGTGAAGGTCGCGGCCAATGCGCTTCCGCTCCTCATCCTGGGTTCGCAGCAAATGGAGCGACAGCGAGCGCAACGACCCTTCGGAATCGGCCAGGCGTCTCTCCGTGGCCCTTCGCTCAAGAACTTCCTTCCGCAGCTCCTGATTCAAGTGATCCAGCGCGCGCTGCGCTTGCATTCTGTCGGTAATATCGCGAGTAACTTTGCCGAACCCTACCAAATGGCCAGATTCATCACGGATGGCGGTGATGATGACATTGGCCCAGAACTGGGATCCGTCTTTGCGCACCCGCCAGCCCTCGTCTTCGAATCTGCCCTCGCGCGCAGCCACTTCCAGTTCCATCGCGGGTTTACCCGAACGTACGTCTTCCCCGGGATAAAAGTTGGCGAAGTTCTTTCCGATGATTTCGGATGCTTCGTAACCCTTGATTCGCCGGGCTCCGCGATTCCAGCTCACAACATTGCCGGCCGGATCCAGCATGAAAATGGCGTAGTCCTGCACCGAAGCGACGAAGAGCCGGAACCGGTCTTCGATTTCCTGCCAGTTACGTCCTAACTGCTTAAGCCCCTCAGGGGAGAAATCGGGATGCTCAAGCAGATTCATGCGGCACCTTTAAAAAGACAGAAATCCTTCAAATCGTTGACACTATGGAGGAAAACTACCAGATCAGGAAGCTCATTATAAATAAGGCGAATACTGTAGTTTCGTCGCTTTCGAAAACTCAGCTCCCAATTAGAAATGGAGGAGTTTGTATGAACTTCAAATTCTTGTCGTTGTCGCTGCTTGTGATGCTGGTCGCGGTGGACCCTCAGATTTCCTGCGCCCAGGAGCGCTCAATCGACACTGCCCGCTCAAAACTGACTGTGAGGGCATTCAAATCCGGATTGTTCTCAGGATTTGCTGACAACCACGAAATCCAGGCGCCCATGACCAGCGGCGTGATCGATGAAGCTGCCGGAAGGGTGAAATTCACGGTTGAATCGGGGAAGATGAAAGTCCTCGATCCGCAAATGAAGCCGGCTCGCCGTCAAGAGGTGCAGGACAGAATGCTGGGGTCGGAGGTCCTCGATTCAACCCGATTTCCGGAGATCACGTTTGAATCGAGCAGCGTAGAGCACTCAGGAGACTTTTACGTTGTCCATGGGAAGCTCTTGCTCCATGGTGTGACAAAACCAGTCGATGTCAACGTCCGCAGCGAAGGCGGGGCCTACAGGGGCACATGCACCTTAAAGCAACATGAGTTCGGCATCGAACCGATCAGCATTGCCGGGGGCACGGTAAAGGTGAAGGACGAACTCAAAATCGAGTTCGACATTCGCGTCGCGCACTAGCTGAGGAACGTCTCAGCCTATGCGGCCGCATGGGTGCGAGCAACTGGTCTCATCACTACTGCAGACAAAATTGCGCGCGTATCTGAAGTCGGGCAGCAGTCATCTGCGCCAACGTTCAGCGATCGCGTCCACATCTCCTCATCCGCGACCCGGTGATTGCAAACGATGCGGGTTTGGCGGAACTCCTGCTTGAGCAGCTCCACATCGCCCAGGCTCGCGGTCTCGAGATCAACAATGATCGCGCTGGGCTGGTGCTTGGCGGCTGCGTGCCGCAGCTCTTCGATCGACTTCGCCACGTGCACGCCGTGAAATGAATTGTTAAGCGAGCTGGCGAGCGTCTGTGCGACATGGGGGTCGCTCTGGAGCAGGAGAACGTGTGTCTGCTGCATGGGATCCTCGGGTTCCTGCCGCTACCCTGACGGCTGCTGGGCTCTGGCAGTGACCGCTGCCAAAGCGGGGAAAAATTGCCGCGACGCACCGTTCGTTACAATTACCTCAACTGGGCGCTAGGCCGCTAGCGCTCGAACGGTTCGGCCTGAAGTTTGCCGTTCTGTTTCAGAAGGATTTCGACTTTACCCTCGGCCTCCTCAAGTTCCTTTCGGCACGAAGTGGAAAGTTGCATGCCCTCTTCGAACAGGGTCAGTGACTTCTCCAGAGGCACTTCACCCTGCTCCAGTTCCTGGACGATCTTTTCCAGTCGCTGGATACACTCCTCAAATTTTGGCAAAAGGGAAAAACTCCTTGTTCGCAGTTTACACCCAACGACCCTAGCTGCTATCGGGGAAAGAGTGTAGGGAAACGTTTTAGAAAGCTAAGGTCAGCTATGGGGGTCGTGGGCTAAATCGGTGTTGCTAAACGATTCGGCGTGCAGCGGGCATTTCAAGGCCAGTAATCGGAAGGGTGTGAACCCTGATGCGAAGGTCTTCGATGTGGTCGTGGATGGCTTCTTGAAGCTCAAGCGCGCAGAGATGGGTGTCTTCCGGCTCTACGCTGGCTACGAGCCTATCGCACAGGCTGGTAATGCGATCTTCCACGTACATCTTAACGGTAGGATGTCAGACAATTGAGAGAAGCCGCCATACAGCGCTTCCAGTAGATGCGAAGTGGAAACCGAGCAGAATGAGCTAGTGATATGGCCATTGCGAGTCGATGAAATCTTCAGCGCGCATTCCCTGCCTCCAGTTCCTCGTGCGAGCGTGGCGATCTCCAGAATTAGCCCAGTGCGCTACGTGCCAACCAAGTAACGAAGCACCAGAGTTCCCGCGACTTGGGCGGCTGTATCATGAACGTGGTTTTCAGGAGGGCGATTGGCCGTCTTGGTGGTTGGGGGCGCGGGATACATCGGCAGCCATGCGGCGCATACGCTTCGTCGCCGTGGGTACGACGTAATTGTCTATGACAATCTCTCCACTGGTCACAAAGAGCTGGCGGAGGGGTTCGAGCTCATCGTGGGCGACATCGCCGATTCCGCCAAGCTCGCAAAGGTGCTGAGCCGGTGCGACGCGGTCATGCATTTTGCGGCGCATGCTTATGTCGGTGAGTCGGTCGAAAATCCGAGGAAGTACTATCACAACAATGTAACTGCCGCTCTGGTTCTATTGAATGCGGTGATGGAGTCTCGCGTTCGGAAGTTCATTTTCTCTTCGACGGCCGCCACTTATGGCAATCCGCCGAAGAGTCCGATCACCGAGGACAGTCCGCGCCAGCCGGTGAATCCATATGGCGCGACCAAACTGGCGTTCGAGAACGCACTTGAAGCCTACAGCCGGGCCTATGGGTTGAAGTTTGTCGCATTTCGTTATTTCAATGCGGCCGGCGCCGATGAAAGCGGCCAGATCGGCGAGATCCACGACCCTGAGACGCACCTGATTCCCATCGTCCTTCAGGCGATCCTCGGCAAACGTGCCGCCCTCGAAATTTTCGGCGACGATTATCCGATAGCCGATGGCACCTGCATTCGCGACTACATCCACGTCAACGATCTAGCCGAGGCGCACGTGCTCGGCCTTGAATTTCTGAACAAGGGTCAATCAACGGCCATGAACCTCGGAACCGGTCATGGGCACTCCGTCCACGAGGTGGTTTCAGCGGCCGAGCGAATTACCGGGCACAAAGTTCCCACGCATATTGGCCCGAGGCGGCCCGGCGATCCAGCCGAGCTCGTCGCAGATCCCTCACTCGCGCAGAAACTACTGAGTTGGAAGGCGAAGCGCTCGCTGGATGAAATCATTGCCAGCGCCTGGAAATGGGCGCAGAAGCGTTAATCCTAGTGTTTACCTGCCAGATGCTGGCGCATCCGTCATAGCCGCATTACCAACGTACAATGCCCGTAACATTCGGAATTTGCGCGCGTGTGCGTTGCGATTTCCACTGGGGACGCGTTTCGAATTTTTAGAAAAGGATTTCAACAATGCGTAAGCTTTTTGTGTACGTGGCGGCAGTGACGTTTCTTTCGGCCTCGGCTCTGGCCGCGCCGAAAGCAGAAATCTTCGGTGGATATCAATTGACTCACTTCGACGGCGGCCCGAATTCCAGCGGCTGGAACGCGGCCTTGACCGGCAACTTCAATAGCTGGTTCGGGATCACTGCCGACTTCAGCGGCGTCTACCCAAGTGGCGGCGCGTTTTACACCTACACATTCGGGCCAAAGCTTTCCGCTCCTTTGCCGGTTGTGAAGCCCTACGTCCACGCTCTGTTCGGAGGAGCAAGGGCAACTGCCTCAGGCGGCGGCAGCGCCAATGGCTTCGACGTCATGATCGGCGGCGGCGCCGACGTAGGACACGGCCCATTCGCCTGGCGCGTCATTCAATTCGACTGGATGTCCGCCCACTTTAACGGCATCACCGACAACAAGAACATTCGCGTCGGAACGGGCATCGTGCTGCGCTTCTGAGGCTTTTTCTATTTTCGAGAAGCGGCCCCGAATGGGCCGCTTTTCATTTCAAGCTTAAAGCCCACTTCGAATCAAGCTGATAAAAAGGCCGTGAAAAGCGGCCGGATTTCGCAGATAATCATCTCCGTCATTTGCTCGCACTCCCGTGGAGATTCCGCCATCACAGTTTGAACAGCTTCTGGAGCAGGTCCGTGGACTCACCGCAAGGGTCCACCGGTTGGAAACTTTGCTGCGGGTCTCGCCTCCAGCTCCGGCACCACCCACAAGCGTTCCAATCGAAGAAGAGGTTCCAGCACAGCCGGTTCGCTCGCGTGAACTGACGCAGCCAGCACCACCGCCACCCAAATTTGCCATTCCTTCGAAAGTTGTTGAGCGTTCCGATCTCGAGGCGCGAATCGGTTCCCACTGGCTGAACCGAATTGGGATTGCGGCCGTTCTGATTGGTGTTTCGTACTTCCTGAAATACGCCTTCGATAGTGGATGGATCGGCCCTGCAGGGCGTATTGCAATCGGACTCATCGCGGGCATCGGTGTAGTGCTCTGGAGCGAACGCTTCCGCACCCGTGATTACCGAGTCTTTTCGTATTCCCTGAAAGCTGTGGGTATAGGCGTGCTTTACCTGTCGTTATGGGCGGCGTTCCAGGTTTATCAGCTCATTCCTTCCGGCGCAGCTTTTTTCTGCATGCTGGCGGTGACCGCCTCCACATGCGCGCTCGCAATAACGCAGGATGCGGAAATCCTCGCAGTGTTCGCGATCACCGGCGGCTTTTCCACGCCCGTGCTCCTTTCGACCGGCGTAAATCACGAAGTGGTGCTGTTTTCATACATCACCGTGCTCGATGTAGGGATCCTTGCGCTGGTCGCATTCAAGCCATGGCGGCGGTTGCTGTGGCTGGGGTTTACAGGCACGCTGGCGCTCTATGTCGGGTGGGCCGTCGAGTACTACACGCGAAACGAGATAGAACCCACGCTGATTTTTGCAACTCTATTCTTTATCGTGTTCGCGATCGCTCCGCTATTTATGCTTCGTCAGGAGAAGGGCGGGGGCGTGATGCCACTGGCGTTTGCCTTCGTGAACGCTGCTACTTATTTCCTGCAGGCCTACGCGATGATTGCGGAAATCAGCAACGCCGCCATGGCCTGGTTTTCTCTTGCGCTCGCGGCGGTTTACATTGGCCTTAACCAGATCCGGCCCAGAACACCAGACAAAGCTGCCGAGGCCAACCTTCGATTGATGCATCTTGCGCTCGCCGTTGGCCTGATAACCGTTGCCATCCCCATTCGACTCGAGGCGCACTGGATCACGATCGGCTGGTTCGTGGAATCGGCGGTGCTGTTATGGCTCGGGAAGCGCATCAAGGCCGATCTGCTGAATGCCTTCGCACTCACCGCGCTGCTGCTGGGTGTGGGTCGTTTGCTGATCTATGACAACTTCCAGAACACGGCCGTGATCCTCAACATGAGAATGTTGGTTTACGCGGTTGCGATCGCGGTGCTCGGACTGATCGCATATTATGCAACGAAAAGACAGGATGACCTGGCCAACAATATTGGTCGTGCCGCAGCGGTGGCTCTGAACATACTTGCGTTAAGAGCTCTGACTCTGGAAGTCGAGGATTACTATTCGCGTCAGATGCACACCGTCGCCGCAGGCAATTGGCGGCTCACGAATTGGACAGAGATTCGCATTGCTCGCGACTTCACCTATTCCGCCCTCTGGATGGGCTACGGCGCGGTGCTGATGATTATCGGGTTCTGGCGCAGGTCCGCTTTCATTCGCTGGCAAGCGCTGACTTTGATTGCAATCACGACCGTAAAAGTATTCGTGTGGGACACGCACGAACTGGACCGCATTTATCGCATTCTGAGCTTTGTGGTGCTGGGCGTGCTGTTGCTTGCGGTGTCGTTTGCCTATCAGCGGGATTGGCTAAAGCTGGCGCCGCGCAAGAACTCCGCGGCGGGAGACAGCACCGGCGCATGAAGAAGAGAGCTGTTTTTGTTCTAACGCTAGCGACTGCGGCATTGGCCTACGATGCCGCTGTCCCTTACTTCACGCGAACTCGCAGCATTGCTGTGTCAATGAATGATCGGCAAAACTATTTTGCCATCGATTCGGACATCTGGAAATTCGCACGGGGGGACTTGGCTGACCTTCGAATTTATGACCGACAATCGCAGGTGCCTTACGCGCTCATCAAGCAGAGCGGCGGTGGTTCCAACGAAGAAATAAGGGCTAAGATCCTCAACCTCGGCAGTGTCGGCGGGCATACCGAATTCGATCTCGACGTCGGCGGAGTACAGCGATACGAACGCTTAAGGCTGGAGCTTGACGCCAAGAATTTCATCAACGGCACGCAAATTCTGGGGCGCCAGAATTTAAACGATCGCTCCGGCACCGAGCTTGGCAGCAGCACACTTTACGATTTCACCACTGAAGGGCTGGGATCGAATTTTGTTCTGAAATTTCCGACCGCCATCTTTCCCTACCTGCACATTCGCATGGCGCCGGGGATTTCTCCAAAGCAGGTGAAGGGCGCATTCGTTTCTACTTACTCCGAGACCAAAGCCGCATGGTCCGCTTCAGGGGAGTGTAGGCCAACATCGGGAGCGCAGAAGAACAGCGTGTTTGAGTGCTCTCTGCTCGACCGGGTTCCGCTGGAGCGCCTCGCCTTTGATTTGCCTTCGAACGCGGTAAATTTCAGTCGCACCGTAATAGTCTCAGACGAAAAAGGAAACGAAATCCAGCGGGAATCCATCAGCCGTGTTCACCTGAATCGTGCCAGGCAATTGGTTAAATCGGAGGGTCTCACAATAGACTTATATCCGCGGATAGCTAGATCAGTAAAAGTGGTAATCGAAAACGGCGATGACAAGCCGCTGCCTGTCGAACGAGTACGTCCGCTCACCATCGAGCGCCGGGTCTACTTCGATCCAGGGGCGAAGTCGACGCTGCAGCTTTACTACGGCGACACAAAACTAGAAAGCCCGACCTATGACTATGCCAAGTTTTTCCAGCCGAGGCCGACTGCAACAACGGCTCAGCTAGGAGCGCCTGGCGCAAACCCTGAATTTACCTCTCGGCCCGATGAACGTCCGTGGTCAGAGCGCCATCAAGCCGTGCTTTGGATCGCCATGCTGCTTGCAGTCGTGGTTCTGGGCGCGCTCGCTCTGCGTGGTATGAAACGGAGTGATCCGTCCGAAGAGTGAGAGTTCGTCACTCAGCCTCCTTGGAGCGCGATGACGATTTACTGGGATATTCGCATGGGAGCTCATCGCCACTCCTCCCAACTACAGCCGCCCCGCCACCTCATCGCACCTGGCGCAGAAATTTGAGAACCACTTTTCGAGAACTCCTTTTACAACTTCGCCGGCATGCTTGCCATCAGGACAGAGTTCTGCGCCGGTCAGTTCGATCCAGGTGCTGATTCTGGTGCCACCACCCGCGTACTGGTCGAATAGCACCCACTGTTCCATGGTGTAGCCGTAAACGTGATTGATCCATGCCACGCAGCGCGGGGGAGAGCATATGGTGATGACGCGGTCCATCCTGGCGCGCACCGGACGAACAATGTCGAATTGCATTCTGCTGCCCGGGGTCCACGGTGAGCCCTTCCACTCAATCGGCGAGCCATAAATGTCGCTAAGTTCAGGCCAACGGCGCCAGTCGGAGAACAACTTCCAGGCCATATCGCACGGCGCCTTGGTGAACACGGCGTGTTCGATTCGCGCTATCTCAGACCTCATGCTCCGGGCATGCAGGTCGGCTGTAAGGTCCCGGTCGGGCCTCAGTGAAAAACTCATAAAGCTCCGCAACACCTTTCTTCTTGAAATTCGGACGGGGTACCGGTGCTGCGGGAAGTCCCAAGCACCATCGAGCATGGGGAACCTAAGGTAAACGGCCTTGACTTCCCGTGGACTTCCAGAGGGTCTCCTCTGGAAAATCCACAGGGGAGGGCTTACAATCGTTACGTTAACATTGTTACGTTTACAATGTCAACATAATTTTAACGATTTATTAATACGTTTCACTAAATCACCTTAGGACCACACCATGCCCCGGCATTCTGACCCTGCAGTGGAAGGCCGTATTCTCGACGCGGCCCGCAAGCTATGGCACAAGAACGGTGAGAAGTCCTTAAATATGAGGGCGGTAGCGAAGTTGGCGGGAACCAATACTCCAGCCGTTTATCGCCGTTACCGGAACCGCGAAGAAATCCTGCGCGCCCTGGTCGAATCCTACCAGCTAGAGGTCGCGAAGCAGGTTCGGCCGTGCGGATCACTTCAGGAGATGGCGCAAAAATACGCGGAATATGCCCTCAAGCATCCCCAGGAGCACCAGCTCATGATGTCAGGCCTGCTCGCCCGCACAACCAAGCTGCGGCCTAATTTCGAATTCGCACTGAGCCGGACTGCCGAATGGCTGGGCGGGAGCGCCAAAGATCATCGTCGGCTCCTGCTCGCGATCGTGGCCCTGATCGATGGAGTGGTTCTTTTGAAGAACACCGGCTGGGTCAGGGAAGAGGACGTGCCCGCCCTGAGCGAGGGCTTTGCCAAAGCCGTGGACGTGCTCGTGAAGAACGAGTCGGAATTCAGGACTGCATGACTCTCCCGAACCGGAGGAATAACCTACCGCATCGATTCTTCCACTTCGGTGACCCAATCCGGCCGCTTCAACACTTCGCGAGGTTTCGGACCGTCGGCTGCGCCTACGATCCCGTCGCGCTCCATCAGATCGATCAAGTGAGCAGCGCGGCCGTAGCCGATTCTGAGACGTCTTTGTAGAAGGGAAGTGGACGCCTTTCCGAACTCGATCACCAGGCGCACGGCATCGTTGAAGAGGGGATCGTTGTCGTCCCCATCGACTTCGCCACCCTCTCCGCCTGTGGAACTCTCACGCTCCTCTTTGGGGACTTCCAGGAACTTTTGCTCATACTCCGCGGCCCCTTGCGCCTTCCAGAATTCGACCACCGCAGCAATTTCTTTTTCGGTCACAAACGGCGCATGCAAACGGTGGACCCGAGCTGACCCTGACGGCAAGTACAACATGTCGCCGCGCCCAAGCAGTGCCTCGGCGCCATTGGCGTCGAGAATGGTGCGCGAATCAACTTTGGTAGCGACGCGGAAAGAAATCCGGGCTGGGAAGTTGGCCTTGATGAGTCCGGTAATCACGTCCACCGAAGGCCGTTGCGTGGCAAGCACCAGATGAATTCCCACCGCGCGGGCCATCTGCGCGAGCCGCGTGATCGACTCTTCCACGTTGCCGGCGTCAAGCATCATCAAATCGGCGAGTTCGTCAATGATGATCACGATGTACGGAATCGGCCTCTCTTCGCTTTCTTCCGTGAACAGGCTTGGAGTGTCTGCGTCGTCGAATAAGCGGTTGTACTGATCGATGTTTCTGACGCCCTTTTCCGCGAGCAGCTTCAGGCGGCGCTCC
The DNA here is from genome assembly GCA_046735175.1 of Acidobacteriota bacterium. Taxonomy (GTDB): domain Bacteria; phylum Acidobacteriota; class Terriglobia; order Terriglobales; family Acidobacteriaceae; genus Gp1-AA145. The sequence continues at coordinate 3,673 of JBKPSP010000171.1, read as the reverse complement.
ATTTCGCGAACCGCGTTACGCAAAGCATTGGCCGCGAGCTTTGGCTCGGTAATGATCGGGGTATACAGGTGGGGAACGCCTTCGTAATTTCCAAGCTCAAGCCGCTTCGGGTCCACCAGCACCAGCCGCACCTGGTCGGGTGTGGCTTTGTACAAAATGGACATGATCATGGCGTTGATTGCCACGCTCTTGCCGGTTCCCGTCGATCCGGCAATCAACAAGTGGGGCATGCCAGCTAGATCAGCTGTCGCAATGCGGCCATTGATGTCTTTGCCGAGCCCCAGCGTCAGTTTGGACTTCGTCCCGATGAACTCGGAAGACTCGATGTTCTCGCGCAGCCAGATGATTTCTCGCTCGCGGTTTGGTACCTGAATTCCGACGGTGCTCTTGCCAGCCATCCGCTCGATCAGAATGCTCTCGGCTTTCATGGCCAGACAGAGATCATCGGTGAGGTTCGTCAGGCGGCTGTACTTGATGCCGGCTTCGGGCTTGAACTCGAAGGTGGTGACGACCGGGCCAGGATTGATCTGCGTGACCTGCCCGTGCACGTCGAACTCAGCGTATTTTTCTGTCAGCACCTGAGCCAGCAGTTTGAGTTCATCGGCATCGATTGCCTGTTGCTCATCGGCGCGATGTAAGAGGCTGCTTGGCGGAAGCTTGTAGCTGCCTGCGAGCCGCGGCATCGTGGTTTTGGGCTTTGATCCACTGTCGGCTCGATTCGTGACCTCGATCTCCTCCCGCCGCGCTTCCTCTGTGGGGCGGACATTTTTGTCCGAGCTGGACTGAGCCGGAAGCGGCCTCGGTTCCTCCTCCTCCTCAAACCTCTCAATCCCAGTCTTTCTTCGCTCAGGGTCATGCGACGTCGGCACCGCTGCTCTTGCCGGAACCATCTGTGCCTGAATCGTCGGCCTCTGCGCGCGCCGCTTCTCAAGCTCCTTTTGCATCTTCTTTCGCAACCGCGCTTCCTGCCAATCGCGATAGCGATCACGAACCGCCATAACGAAGGAGAACCGGGTTGCCGCCCAAACCTTCGCCTGAGAAAACGAGAACGCCGTGCAGAAGTAAAGCGCCACTGCCAGCATGGTTGTAGAAACGATCCATGCGCCGGCGACGTTGAAGTAGTGAATCAGCACGTCGCCAACCACGCGGCCGACCAAACCCTCGAGCGGTACGGCCCCCAACCAACGCAGATGCCCTGGCAAGAGTGCCAGCAGCGCGGGTACAAACATCATCAGCCAGATTCCGCCAAGCAGCTTTGCGGTCGGAGATACAACCTTGAGCGACCGAAACCAGCGGATCCCCAGACCGATGGCGAACACCGGTACCAGGAAAGCAGCGATGCCAAAAAATTGCAAAACCAGGTCGGCGCCTAGCGCTCCGACGACCCCGATCCAGTTTCGCGTCACGCGCGAGCCGGTCAGCACCGACGCGCTGTTCAGGGAAGGATCGAGTGGCGAGTAAGAGGCCAGCGCCAGGAAGACAAGGAGGGCGAAGACGCACAGCACAAACCCGAGCAGTTCGTTCAACCGCCGGTTGTTGGTCGGATTAAAAACTCGAGCGACGAACTTCATAATGGCATGGACGTGTGGCGCGAACACTCTTGTCCGCGAACGCCTTCTCCTGACACCACACCCCAAAGCCAGAGCCAAACAATTATTACAAGAAGGACATACCGAGGCAATGGCGAGTTTGGAACTCGGTCTGCGCAACGGACCTTCCATTCCACTGCCTGAGCGCTCTCAGCGAATCAGATCCAGGCAGCTATTACTTCGAAGGCGGATTCTGCTCAACTGGTCGCCGCTCCAGAGTTTCAACTTCCAACCGCCCTCCGGTAACGAAGCCATCCGCGTTTGTGTGGAGGTGAAAATAATAAGCTTCCCGCACTTCCTCATACCCCGAGATTGCTCGAAATGGAGACTCTTGGTAACTCAGATACCATTCCGAAGGACCATGACGAAGATTGGTCGTTGTGCCGCCTGCATAGAGTGCCCCCAACGCTGCTGAAACTTTCGCTGCATCAGAATCGTTCTTGACCGCAATTGGTCTCGCCTTGAGGAACTCAGCAAATTGTTCTCGATTGCCGGTGCTATGAAAAACACATTCGACAGTGCCTTGGTCGTTTAATGCAAGCGTGTCAGAAAGTCCCCCTGGGATTGCGTATTTACCTTTTGCGTCAGGAGTCACTTGATAAACCCACGGTATGACCACAAAGAGAATGTTAGGGAATAGGTCCTCTAACGGCTTAGAAGTGCGAACCGAAATCCAGTCCTTCTCGGCGTGGATTATCAGTTCTCCACTCGTTACTTCGCGCTTGCTGATATAGGCTTCAACCGCCTTTTTCTGCTGCTCATTGAGAGCATTCAGAACGCTTCCAATTTTCGCCTGAGCGGCAAGGTTCGGACCTCCGAACACCTGCAGAGTCAAAAACGCCGCAATAACTTGTTTCAAAAGATTCACGGTCTCACAGTAACCATCACTGCACCATGGCTTTCCACCGACGCCGAAAACTTTCCGGCGAACTTTCCAAGCTCCTTGTGCGTCCACAAATCCCGCACAGCGGCGCTCAGGTGCGGGGGATATCCAATCTGCTCCCAGGTAACCGTGATCTCATGTGAAGACGCGCCACGATTCAGCAGAATCACGGCCCGGTCGCCACTCTGCAGCTGTTTCCCCCAAACTTCGAAATCGCCATCTTTCCAAACGCGGCGGCCCTGCCGCCCCATCGAATCTTGATTGATCGCGATCACTTCTTTGTTGGTGAGAATGTCGCGAATTTCCGGGGTCATACTGCGCAGATCGTTGCCTGCAATCAGCGGCGCAGCCATTAGAGCCCAAAGACTGAAATGCGAACGGTATTCCGTGTTGGTCATACCGCCGTTACCAACTTCGAGCATGTCGGGATCGTTCCAGTGTCCCGGCCCCGCGTATGAGTACAAATCCGCGTTCAGATCGACGATGTCGAGCATGCCGTTGCTGCAGCAGTTTCCCGGGCTCCATTCTTTCCTGCCGGCCCAGCGGTCCTGAATGTCGCCGGTGGTGCGCCACAGATTCCCGCCGACTTCTTTGCCCCACAACCAGGGCTTTGCCGTGCCCCATTCGCAGATGCTTAGAACGATCGGCCTGCCGCTGGCATCGAGCGCCTGGCGGATATTTGCGTACGAAGACCTCGCATCCTGTCCGGGCAAGGTGTTACACCAGTCGTATTTCAGATAATCCACGCCCCAAGAGGCATACGTGCGCGCATCCTGATATTCGTGGCCGAGGCCAGCGGGGCGTTTTTCGCAGGTGAGTCTGCCTGCGTCGGAGTAGATTCCAAACTTCAGGCCGAGCGAATGCACGTAATCGGCTACGGCTTTCATGCCATTCGGAAAACGCTGCGCATCGGCGACAATGCTGCCGTCCGCATTGCGAGAGACCTGCCAGCAATCGTCAATCACGATGTACTGATAGCCGGCATCCTTCATGCCGGACTTCACCATCGCGTCCGCCATTCCGCGAACGAGTTCGTCGCTGACGTTGCAGGCGAACTTGTTCCAGGTATTCCAGCCCATGGGCGGCGTCAGCGCGAGTCCTTTGGAGACGGATGCATCTTGCGCGAATGCAATGGAGGTGAGAAGAAAAATTGGAAGCCATCGTTTGATCATGGTCGCCTCGAGTAAGGACACAGTTGTAC
>JBKPSP010000170.1:0-9230 GCA_046735175.1 Acidobacteriota bacterium | reverse complement strand
AACACGATTGTCTGGGGTAACGCCCCAACGAGTACAGGGACTGCACGGTAAGCAACTACAGCACCCGCGATTCCACCGATAAGTGAAAGCAGCATGCTTTCAGTGAGAAGTTGCCGCGCGATTCGCAACGGCTTCGCGCCCAGTGCAATGCGAATGGCAATTTCTCGTTTACGCGGCAGCGAGCGAGCCAGCAAGAGTCCGGCGACGTTCGCGCAGGTAATCAACAGCACAAAACCGATCGCCCCCATAATTGCAATTAGAACCGGCTGCATCGGGCCGACAATTTCTTCGCGCAGATCAACCACCCGCTCGCCGATGCCGGCGTTCGCGTCCGGATACTCCTTGGCCAGAGTTGTACTGATTGCAGAGAGCTCTGCTTGCGCCTGTTGAAGAGTCACGCCCGGTTTTAGCCGCGCTACAGGAAAGAGCCAGTACGCGTTCCGTCGCAGCCGCCAGCCGTGCAGCCGCGCTGAGATCCACAGGTCGGCGGATTGCCCGGGCGCAAACTGGAACTTTTGAGGAAGCACTCCGGCCACCTGTGCGGGTTCCCCATCAATGACCAGAGGTTTTCCCACTATGTCCGGGTCACCTGCGAAACGCCTCTGCCACGCGCCGTAACTTAGAAGAACAGGAATGTTCTTCTCTTCGTGGTCATCGGATGCCGAAAATGTTCGTCCAAGAATCGGCCGAACGCCCAGGGTTTCGAACAAATCTGAAGTTGCCACTGCAACCGGTATCTGCTCGGCCCCGTCCTTCCCTGACAAACTGGCGCTGTTGCGGGAATAGCCGCCGATACTGGAAAACGATTTTGCTCCATGCTTAATGTCGAGATAGTTAGGATAGGAAAGCGGAAACTGTTGGAATGCCCCCTCGGTGCGAGTCGCCCAGAGATGGACCAAGGCTTCCGGCTTCTCAAACGAGAGTGGACGCAACAGAATGGCTTCGAAGATCGTAAAAACCGATGTATTCGCTGCGATGCCTAAGGTGAGCATCATTAAGATAACGGCGGTCAGGCCAGGGCTCCTCCGCAACATGCGAAGCGCGTAACGAAGGTCGTGTAGAAAGCCGTTCATACGGTTCCTCACTCGTACCGCGATGCCGCAGCGCGGCCCGACCGAAGTTGTGCAACTGATTAATTCACGCGTGCGCGTCCGCCATGAGCTTCTTCAGCTCCTCTTCGGCCACCACTTTGCCATCGAACAGATGAATCTCGCGTTCGGCATGCTTCACGAATCGCGGATCGTGGGTGACCATACAGATGGTCGCGCCTTCGCGGTGCAGGGTTTGCAGCAGTTCCATCACGGCTTCGCCATTGCGCGAGTCGAGATTTCCGGTAGGTTCGTCCGCAAGCAGGATCGACGGATGCCCTGCCAAAGCTCGCGCCACTGCCACGCGCTGCTGCTGGCCTCCAGAAAGTTGTGAAGGATAGTGGCGAATGCGGTGCGCCATGCCGACGCGTTCGAGTGATTCCATCACCCGCTTCTTGCGATCAGCAGACGGCATTCTCTGCCGATAGGTCAGTGGCAGTTCGACGTTCTCATAAACCGTCAGGTCGCCGATCAGATTGAAACTCTGGAAAATGAAACCGATTTCGCGATTGCGGATGCGCGAGCGCGCAGCGAAGTCCAAGCTTTCAACGGTTTCACCATTCAGCGAATATTTCCCACCCGTGGGACTGTCGAGCAGCCCAATGATCGAGAGCAGTGTGGACTTGCCACAACCTGATGGGCCCGAAATGGCCACATACTCGCCTTTGCGGATGGTCAAGTGCACGCCTGAGAGCGCGTGAGTTTCGACTTCGTCGGTGTAGAAGACCTTGGTCAGGTCTTCAATTTGGATCAGGGATTGGGAAGAGTCGCTCATTGTTAGTCCTTCGCTGGCAAATCGATCTTCGAGTTCTCAAACTGTCGGAACAACTAATCCAGTCGTATACGGTCGGTGTTGTCGTAACGCGACATGTCGGACAGTATGACGGTGTCGCCCTCACGCAGGCCTTCCAGGATTTGGATCGAGTTCACCGACGCCCGCCCAACCTTGACCGGGACCCGCACCGCCCCTTTTCCGTCGGAGTCATACTTGAACAAGCTGATGGTGCTGTTCTCCTGGCCGAACGCTGGGCGTCCTACAAAAAGCACGTTTTCAAGGCGCTCCAGATCAATCGTTCCGTCGACGCTTAAGTCAGGGCGCGCGCCTTTCGGCAGCTCTCCGGTCAGCTTTACGTCGACGGTGACAGTTCCGTTCTGCACGGCCGGATCGACGCGCATGACTTCGCCCGACACAGTTCCGTTATGCGTATCCACTACCGCCGGTTCACCGATCTGCACATCGCGCGCCTGAGTCTCGGCGATCTTCAGCTCCGCCATCAGGTGATCTGGCTGAATAACTTTCGCGAGCATGGTTCCGGGCGTGACGTGCTGCCCAACTTGCAGAGGCAAGTCCACAAGCACGCCTTCGATCCCGGCTCGAACCCGGAGCGCTTCGAGCTGTTTCTGCTTGAGCTCAGCCAGGACGCGCATCTGATCGACCTTTGCCTGCTGCTGCGCCAGTTGAGACTCAATCGCCTTCTGGTTTATGTCGAGACGCTCGCCCTCAATGTTGTTGCGGGTTGTGAGCTCATCGGCTTTGCTTTTCGAGTTCTTGTAAGCCATGCCTGAAATCACGCCCAGGTCGTAGAGCGCCTTGTCGGTGTCCGACTGGAGCTTGGCCTGGGTGTAGTCGGAATTCACCGTAGCCGCTCCGGCCTTCTGGTTCATCAGATTGCTTTGCAGCGTCACGCGCAGGCTTTGATATTCGGCTTCGGCAGCCTTCAACTGAAGTCTTGCGTCAATGGCCGCCTGCTCAACTTGTGAATTGCTCATCTCCAGCAGGACTGTATCCGTCTTCACTTGCGAGCCAGGAAGTTTGATAATCCGCACGACCGTGGCTTCGGTTTCCGCAGGGATTTGACGTGTGAACTCCTGACTGGGAATCAACGAACCGATTCCGCGGACCTGCCGCAGCATGGAACCGCGTTGAACCGTACCGGGCCAGACGGTTCCGCGCTCCACCTCGGGGGCGGCCGGCTTCAGCCGCGAAACTGCGACCGTCACCCCGCCAAGGCAGAGCAATCCCACGACTCCCCAAATGATTTGGCGGCGTCGCTTTTGCTGCTTGAACTCCGGCCGGGCGATATCCATGAAGGAGAAGGTTGTGCAAACTTACGGCCAGACTTCAGCCGTTGTCAGCAGATTGAAAGCTTTGAACTTAACCCGTCATTCACACTTGCAAACGTTTGCCGCAGTGTTCGCCAGTAGAACTGGTCGTCCATTAACGGACACTCTGGATCTCTGCCGCGTTCAAACTTTTCTGCAACATTATTTTTTATGTGTCTTGACTTAAGCTCGCATGACTGTTACATATTGTAACGTTACGATGACTAACAGAAAGCACGCCCGTCTAAAGAACCTGGGAAATGTGGAACAACTGGTCATGGACTACATCTGGAACCACGAAACCGCAACCGCAGAGCAATGCCGCGAAGCGCTGGCGTCTTCACGTCCGATGAAAGACTCGACGGTGCGCACGATTTTGCGGCGGCTCGAGGAAAAAGGCTATGTAAGACACGAAGTCGAGAACCGCACCTTTATTTATCGTGCGACTGACGCCCGGCAAAACGTCGCGGTGCGTGCGGTGAGAAACATCATTGAGCGCCTTTGCGGGGGCTCTGCCGAGCAATTGGTGCTAGGCATGGTCGACAACGCAGTGCTCGACCGCAAACAACTGGAGCGTTTGACGCGCAGGATTGCAGAGAACGAAAAAAAGGACGCTCGGCTATCTTCCACTCGAGGGAGACAACAATGACATTACATATCACCCTGCCACCGGCCGGCAATCTCTTATTACAACTGGCCATTGCGGCTGCGCGAACCGCGCTGCTGGCGGGGGTTGCGGGCCTTACGCTGAAAACTTTCGCCGTGAAGCTTCCTTCCCCACGACTTCTGACTTGGAAGGCAGTACTGATCGCCGGCTTACTCATGCCGTTGCTGGCGTGGTGGGTGCCTGCGATCCCGATTCTGGTTCCTGGGCTACCGCCTCAGACTGCTTCCAGATCCGTACAAGTGGTGAGTACAAGTTCTTTTCAGTTGAGTGATGCCTCGAGTTCTCTTCCCCTGGAGCGCAGGCGGGTACAGGTCACACCCACAGGCCGGGTACGCAATACTCAGCAGAACGTAAGGGAGGCCGCCACGGACTGGCCGTATCGAGTCAGTGTGGCTGCCTGGTCCACCTATTTCCTGGTCGCGAGTTTCCTGCTTGCAAGATTATTGATGGGGCTGATTGTTTCGCAGCGGCTGTTGCGCACCGCGACTCCGATTCACGACCCGCGGATCAGTGCCTTATTGCCGCCCTCGACCCGCGCAGCCGTCTTTCGCGAATCGGCCCTGGTCTCCGTCCCGGTGACGCTCGGCGCGTTCAAGCCTTCGATCCTGTTACCACTCGCATGGCGCGAGTGGGACCAAGCCAAGCTGCAATCCGTGCTGAGTCACGAACTGTCGCACGTCGCGCGGCATGATGGACTGGCGAAGCTTGCCTCGTTGCTGCATCGCGCCATTTTCTGGTTCAGCCCGCTCGCCTGGTGGCTGGACCGGCACATCTCTGAACTCGCTGAAGAAGTCAGCGACGAAGCCGCATTGTCAGCCGGCGCTGAGCGCAATCAGTACGCCAGAAATCTACTTGCATTTTTCAATACTACTCACAACCCGGCAGGCCGGATACGCTGGCAGGGAGTTTCGATGGCAACTTCAGGCGATCCCGAACGAAGGCTGGAAAGAATTCTCGCGTGGAGAGGAGACAGGAAAATGAAGGCAAACAAGTGGATCGTAGCACTAGCGATTGCAATGGTAATACCGGCAGTGTATCTGATTGCTGCCGCTCGCCCCGTATCCAGTGAACCACCAGCGGAATCTGCGACCAGTGCCCAACAACAAAACACGTCGCCAGCTGCACCCGCAGGCGGTGCACCGGCACTACCGGCAGCTCCGTCGATGCCGCCAGCGCCAGCAATGTCGGCGGCACCCGCAGCCCCCTCCGCATCCCCCGAAGCCGCGTCCGCGGCTGACGCCGAAGACCAAGCCAGCAACCATCACAATAGATTCTTCTACTCCTACGGTGATGACGATAATCAACGCTTCGTGATTGTTTCGGGAAAATCCGACAGCTTCACAATGTCAGGAAGTGGCGAGGACGCCCGGCATGCGCAGAAGCTGAAGAAACAGATTTCTGGCGACTTCATCTGGTTCCAGCGTGACGAAAAGCCCTACATCATCCGCGATGCGGCAACTGTGGAACGTGCCCGCCAACTCTGGGCGCCCCAGGAAGAACTCGGGAAGAAGCAAGAGGAACTTGGCAAGCAGCAGGAAGCCCTGGGAAAACAGCAGGAGGAACTCGGAGCACGCATGCAGGCCGTGCGAGTGAAAGTTCCGGATATCACTGCTGAACTCGACAAGCTCAAAGCCGAACTAAAGCAACTGGGACCAGACGCGAGCATGGAACAGATCGGCAGGATCCAATCTGAAATTGGTGAACTGCAAAGCAGAATGGGCGAGATTCAGTCGCATGCCGGCGACGAGCAGGGCAAGATCGGCGAAGAGATGGGCGCCTTAGGCGAGCAGCAAGGCAAACTGGGTGCGCAGCAGGGCGAACTCGGTCGCCAGCAAGGCGAACTAGCTGAAAAAGCCAATCGAGAGATGAAGAAAATCTTCGATGACGCAATCAAAAACGGCACCGCCAAACCGGAGGTCGACCCATCGAGCGGTGAATCCATCTAGCGGAATATTTCAAAATTCGGGCGGCTGCGCAGACTACCAGGACCTTCCCATACGGCCGCCCGTAACTTTAACTCTCCTGGTGATCTCCTTTGCTGACCGCATCTATTTACCTACCTGTGAATTTCTTTGCGCAGTTTGTAAAAGTTCTCAAGAAATTCCCCCGTCGAGTTGCCAAAAGCCTTGCTGGTAGCGTATTTTGCTGAAGTCCTGTTTTAGTCGCAATCCGGCGTGATCACTTTTTCGAACGAGATCCGCATTTTGTTTCGGCCCCTCGCAAAATCGTTTTCATCCCCCAGCGTTCTCTCAGACATTCAATTCAGTGGAGGAAAGTTGTCATGAATACATGTAAAGCGAACTCGCTGTTGGCACGTTCAGCCTCGGCAGTGATTGTGTTCTGCCTGCTAGCGGGCCTGGCCACGGTGGCGATCGCACAAAACACTACAGTTCACGGAAACACGCCGGGCTTCGTTCAGAAGGCGAAGGATCTTGGCCCGACCGATCCGAACACCGTCATTACCGTGACTGCCTGGCTGAAACTGCACAATGAAGCTCAACTGGATAAACTCGTTAAGCAGCAGAACCAGAAGGGATCACCCAGTTACCACAAGTGGATTTCGCAAGCACAATTCGATGCCAGCTTCGGCCCGACGGCTCAGGAATTGAAAGCCGTGCAGAACTTTCTCAACGCACACGGCCTGACGACCATCGATATCGCCCAAAACAATGCCTACGTGAAAGTACAAGGAACTGTTGACGCAGTTCAAAAAGCATTTCACGTGCAGATCGACAACTTCAGCTTCGAGGGACAAACCTATCGCTCCAATAAGAACGATCCCTCGGTGGGCGGACTTCTGGCGGGCACATCGCGGCCATTACAGGAATGGATGACCTGGGCTTTGAGACCAATGTCGTCCAGGCCTCCAGCCCCGACGGCACACCTTATTCATTCACCCCTCTCGCCAAATCCTCGCCTAGCGGACTGTTCTTCGAAGGGCAGTGCTTCCGAGGAGTCGAGGCGGACACATTTGTCGGAGGCGGCAACACCGCAACGTACACCGGCAATCGCTACGGCTCAGACATCACCAGCGGTTTGGGACATTTTCCTCCGTGCGGCTACTCGCCGTCGGAAATACACACTGCCTACAATATGACCCCGCTCTATCAGGCAGGATTGGACGGAACCGGGGAAACAATCGTCATCACCGACGCGTATGGGTCGGCAACGATTGCTCAGGATGCCGAAGTCTTCTCGAAGGTTTACGGACTCCCCGACCTCACGGCGGCGAATTTCCAGATCATCAAAGGCAAGGGTCTTTCGAACAATCCTCATGGCGTGCAGCGTAATTGGCAGTTCGAGACTACGCTGGACGTTGAGTGGGCGCATGCGATGGCGCCGGGCGCGAAGATTGCGCTGGTTCTGGCGACCGATCGATCCTCTCTCGATGAAGCCATCAATCTGGCCGTAGTTCAGCATCTCGGCAACACCATCTCCAATAGCTGGGGCCGCATCGAGTTGTTTGGCAATTTGGCCACGAAGATCCGCACCGAACGCACTCTACAAATGGCGGCCGCACAGGGAATTGACGTGAACTTCGCCACCGGCGACTCGGGCGATTTCAGCGGAAGAATTGGTATTCCTGCGGTGGAGTACCCGGCGAGTTCCCCGAATGCTACAGGTGTGGGCGGCACGAGTCTCGCCCTCAATCCTGACAATACGATTGCGTTTCAGACAGGGTGGGGCAATAACATCACCGAGATCGCCGACAAAATGACACTGGGAAATCCTCCTGTTGTGCCACCGTTCAATGAAGGCTTCGACGGAGGCGCCGGCGGCGGCATCAGTGTTGTGTTCCCTAAGCCTGCCTTCCAGAGCGGTCTTCCCGGGACCGGGCGATTGGTCCCCGATATCTCAATGCTTGCCGATGCATTCACAGGCGTTGAGATCATCGAAACCATCGACGGCGACTTGAGCGTGGGAGTCATTGGCGGTACAAGCCTTGCAACACCCATGTTCTCAGGTGTGATGGCGATCGCCGCGCAAAAAGCTGGCCACGGACTTGGTCAGGCTGCTCCGCTGGTCTACAACCTGCCCGCCGGCGCGGTTGACGACGTAGTGGATGTCAGCTCCCCGAACAATGTCACCGGCGTGATCAACGGCAGCACTGTTGAAACCGCCGATGCATTGGCGGCCCCGCTCGGCACCAACGCGGGATATTACAGCGCTCTGTACAACAGCCCATTCTCCACCCGCTGGTTTGTTCTCACCTTCAACACGGATACTTCGTTGGCAGCCATTCCCGGCTGGGACGATGTGACCGGAGTGGGAACACCCAATGGATGGAACTTCGTGAATGCGATTGCGCCGTAGGTTAGGCGCGATCCAACAATCTGCGCGCTGCGTTTTGTACGCAGCGCGCATTTTTTCTTCAGCCCTGATTCGGATGCAGCACGCGATACGTGCTGCCGCCGTTCGACCAGACCAGCACCAGCGCATCCTGCCCTTTAGGAATGCTCTTGAACTGATCAATCGCATCGGCGTCTGACTTCACCGGGCGGCGATTGATTTCAACGATCACATCACCGCGTTGCAATCCAGCGTTGTCAGCTGGGCTGCCCGGTTGAACATTGCCGACTACTGCGCCGGTTATGTTCGAAGGCAGGTCCAGTTGCTGACGCATGTCGGGCGTCAACTCCTGCAGGCCAACTCCCCAGCGCGGCTTTCCCTGCTCCGCATTGCCGGTTTCGGTTTCGCGATCGCGCTTGCCCATGGCCTCAAGCGTGACCGGCACTTTCATGTTGCTGCCATTGCGGACCACATCCAGGCTAATGGTCGTGCCCGGCTGCTTCTGACCGACTACAACCTGCAATTCGCCGGAGTCGTTCACCGCCTGGCCATCAATTGCCGTGATCACATCGCCGGTCTTAAGACCAGCCTTCGCGCCGGGAGAGTTCGGCTCAACCTGTGCCACCAGCGCACCTTCGGCTTTCTTCACATTGAAGAAGCGCGCGTTCTCGGGGGTTACATCGTTGATTCCGATGCCGATGTACCCGTGCGTGACTTTGCCGTACTTGATCAGATTGTCCACGGTCGGGCGAACGATCTGAGTTGGGATGGCAAAACCTGCGCCGGCGAATGAACCTGATTCCGAGATCAGGAATGTGTTGATGCCCACCACTTCTCCGTGCGCGTTCACCAGCGGCCCACCCGAGTTGCCAGGGTTGATAGCAGCGTCAGTCTGAATAAATTGTCCGGGCTTGCGGCGATTACTGTCCGGGTTCGGACGGTTCAGCGCGCTTACGATTCCGCGGGTCACAGTGAAGCGAAGTCCAAATGGATTACCGAACGCGAGCACTGACTGTCCCGGATGCAGCTTGGTCGAGTCTCCCCAAGGAATGCTGGGTAGGTCAGAGGCGTCAACCTTGATA
>JBKPSP010000169.1:0-19221 GCA_046735175.1 Acidobacteriota bacterium | reverse complement strand
CTTCAACAAGCTCAATTTTCAAGTCGTAACGCAACATGGATCTGACAGTGCGTGGTTCGGCGCTGGATATGGGAATCCGATTGATGACCCCTCGGCTCCAAACAATATCGGCGGAGGTCCAATCACCGGATTTCACGCCCCAAGCTGGAATGGCGCGTTTGTGGAGACGCACTGGGTGCACAGCCCGCAGCTGATCTTCTTCCAGCGTTCGGAATGGATCAGGATGTCAGAGCAGGCTGATCCCACCACGATGCCGTCGAACCTCGGCAACCTGGACAACTACGTTTTCGGCTACCGGTACTACCCGATCATGAACGCTCGCGCCGGCTTCGCCTGGCACAACGAGTATTCGTGGATCCGAGTCAGAGGGCTCGCGCCCGATGGATCGGACCTCACCAACCAGAGCCTGATGCTCGGATTTGATTTCGACTTCTAAGGAGGAGACGATGCGTACACAAGAGCTGAAACTTATCGCGTGCGCAGTGGTAGTGCTGGCACTTTGCAGCACCTCCTCCGCGCAGGTCACGAAAAATCAGGAAGAACAGAACTTGGGGATCGAAGCGCATGTCGGCAAGTTGACCGGCCACGCAAAAGATGCCGCTTTGAACTATCGCCGTTATTGCGCCGGATGTCATGGCGACCTCGGTGACGGCGAAGGCGAAAATGCCCAATGGCTCGATCCCAAGCCACGAAATTTCACGCTGGCTACATTCAAGTGCCGTTCTACTCCCAGCGGAACCTTGCCCACCGACGAAGATCTTTACAACACTGTTGGGCGGGGAGTCGAAGCTTCGAATATGCCGTCGTGGAATCCGCTCTCCGATCAGGCGCGCATCGATCTGGTTGCGTATGTGAAGCACTTCTCGGATCGCTGGAAAACTGAGAAGGCAGGCGCGGTTATCGAAATTCCGCCAGAGCCGGCGATCAATGCGGATCGGGTGAAGGCCGGACAGGCGCTGTTCCAGAAGCTCGAGTGCTGGAAGTGCCACGGAGTGGAAGGCCGGGCCAATGGGCCTTCCGCCGACACTTTGACCGACGATCAGAACCGGCCGATCAAGCCGTTCAACTTTCACGATCAGGCGAAATTCAAGTGTGGCGTGGAAGATCGCGATCTCTATCGCATCTTCATGACCGGGCTTGACGGGACGCCGATGCCATCTTTCGCGGACAACGTGAAGCCAGACGAGGCGTGGGATTTGGTGTTCTATCTCCGCACGTTGCAACCAATGCACACCCAAGCCAAGGAAATTGCAAAGCAACTTGGACTGAAGCCGATCAATCCAAATGCGCCGGCTCCCGCTGCTGAAAGCAAACCGGAGGGCGAAAATAAATAAGCAGGGAAAGAACAAATTATGAAGACACGTAATCGGATCCGAGCAAGTGCAATCGTACTGGCTGTTGCCGCGCTGGTGACAGTCGCCGTTCTTAAAGAGCGTCCCGTACACGCCGCGCCTTCTGGATCGAGCATCACTGGAACGGTAAAGCTGGAAGGAACGGCTCCCCATCAAAGGCCAATCGACATGTCGAAGGAGCCATCATGTGCCGCGGTTCACAAGGCAAGTCCTGTGACCACCGAAGCCGTGGTCGCCGGCGCTGACGGTGGACTGAAGAACGTAGTCGTTTACATTTCGGACGGGCTGAGCGGAGCTACTGAAACCGCGACTGAAACTCCGACGTGGGACCAGAAGGGTTGCCAGTACATTCCGCACGTGATGGCGGTGAATCCGAACGAGCACTTCAAAGTTACCAACAGCGATCCCACGTCGCACAATATTCACCCCATGCCGCAACCCGGCGGGCCGAACCACGAGTGGAACAAGTCGCAGCCCTCAGGCGCGCAGCCTATTGATGCGGTCTGGCAGGCGCCGGAAGTTGCCATTCACGTGAAGTGCAACATTCATCCGTGGATGAGCGGCTACATGGTCGTTGTGAAAGGGCCTTATGGCGTGAGTGACGACAAGGGCTCGTTCAAGCTGGATAACGTGCCTCCCGGCAACTACACCCTGACAGCGTGGCAGGAAAGTTTGGGAACGCAGACGCAGAAAATTACCGTGGCTGCAGGGAAGCCTGCGACGGTCAGTTTCACATTTAAGGCGAAGTGATCGTGTAGTACAGGGCCTGCCCTGCCCGCCTGACCGCAGGAAAGAAGTGGGACGGGCGGCTCGCCTGTGCTGCCGCGCACAGCCGAGCCGACTGTGCTACACCACCAAGAGAACTAATGGGAAAGCTCCTGGCAGTCACGTTGATTCTGATCGCGATCGGCTCGGCCATCCCTATCGTTGCCCACATCTGGGTACCGCCGGCAGACATCTCCACGCACGGACATCAGATTGACGAGCAGATGGCGGACACAATGGTGGAGGCGGGCATCTGCTTTCTTGCCGCGCAAATCATTCTCGGCGTGTTCATCTGGATGTTCTCCGGCCGAAAACCAGGGGCCCGGCTGAGAACATTTCCCGGCGGCGCCAAGGGATTGGTTACCGCGGCGTTCATTCTGGTTGGGCTCGAAGTCCTCATTCTCGGCGCGTTTGGCAAGAAGGCGTGGGCGACGATTTATTTCACTCCGCCCGGCGCGGATGCGTTGCCGGTTCAAGTTCAGGCCGGGCAGTTTGCCTTCTATTTCCGCTATCCCGGCGCGGACGGAAAGTTTGGGCCGATTCATCCCGACAAGATCAACGAGGCCAACCAGAATAATTTTGGTTTGGACGTCGATCACGATGCCGATTCGAAAGACGACATCGTCACCGCCGAAATGGGAGTCCCGGTCAACAAAGAGATTCACCTGCTCATGCACGCGAAAGATGTCGGGCATTCTTTCTACGTGCGCGAGTTGCGGATTCAGCAGGACTTTGTGCCGGGCCTGGATCTCTCGCTGCACTTCACCGCGACCAAGGTTGGCCGATACGAGATTGTGTGCACTCAACTGTGCGGCCTGGGTCACTACAACATGAAGGCATATCTGAATGTGATGTCGAAACCTGACTACGAGGCTTGGATCAAGCAGCAGGCTTCGATGCAGTAACGGCAAGAAACCTTTAACCACAGAGGGCACAGAGGCACACAGAGGGATTTCGAGAGGCAACCAGGTGCACGAACTTTCCACGCATGCAGCACACCACACTCCGCCGCAAGGTTTTCTGCGCAAATACGTCTTCAGCGTCGATCACAAGGTTATCGGAAAACAGTACTACGGTCTCGGACTGCTCGCAGTTCTGATCGGGATGGCCCTCTCCTGGCTGATGCGGATTCACCTGGTGTGGCCCAATTTTGCCATCCCCGGACTGCAGTGGCTTTCTTCAGCAGGCGCGCCCGGTGGCGTCATCACGCCGGAATACTACCTGCAACTGATGACCATGCACGGGACGCTCATGGTCTTCTTCGTCCTTACCAACGTGCCGTTTGCGGGGTTCGGCAATTATTTTCTCCCGATACAGATCGGCGCGGAAGACATGGCATTCCCGCGCTTCAACATGATGTCGTTCTGGGTAACGTTTGTCGGGTTCTGTGTTCTGGTCGCGGCGTTCTTCGTTGGCGACGGCCCGCCGCTCTCCGGTTGGACCGCTTATGCGCCGCTGAGCGCAATTCCAGGCACCGGCCCTGGTCAGGCGATGGGTCAGACTTTGTGGGCGATTTCCATCGCGATCTTCTGCATCGGCCAACTTCTCGGATCACTGAACTTCATCACAACAACGCTCGATCTTCGCACCAAAGGCATGACGCTGATGCGTATGCCCATCTGCACATGGGCGTGGTTCATCACCTCGTGCATCGGATTGCTGGCGTTCGCGGTTCTCCTGCCTGCCTGCATTCTGCTCATTCTTGATCGCGTCGCTGGTACCAGCTTCTTCGTTCCTTCGAACCTGGTGGTCAGCGATCAGTTGGTGAACCACTCCGGCGGTTCGCCACTGCTGTGGCAACACCTGTTCTGGTTCTTCGGGCATCCTGAGGTTTACATCGCGATCCTGCCGGCGGCAGGAATCGTCTCGCACATTCTGATCAACAGCTATCGTCGCCCGATGCTCAGCCACAAGGTCATCATCTATTGCATGATGGCGATCGGTTTCCTCAGCTACATGGTCTGGGGACACCACATGTTCCTCAGCGGGATGAATCCGTTCTCGGCGCTGGTGTTCTCATTCCCCACGCTGGTTATCACGATACCGGCAACCATTCTGGTGCTCATCTGGATCGGCAGCCTGTACGGCGCGAATCTGCAGATCAATAGCGCTTCCCTGTTCGCCTTGGGATTCATCTCCATGTTTGTGTCGGGCGGCGTGAGTGGGTTTTTCCTCGCCCAGCCTTCGATCGACGTGTATCTGCACGGAACCTATTTCGTCGTCGGCCACTTCCACATGGTGATGGGCGTAGCGGCCATCTTCGGAATGTTCGCCGGAACATACTTCTGGGCGCCGAAGATGTTCGGCCGCATGATGAATGAGGGCCTAGGGAAAATTCATTTCTGGGGTACATTCGTCGGCACCTACTGCATTTTCATGCCATTTCATTATCTCGGCCTGGTTGGAAACGTACGCCGCTACTCCGCATTTGTGGATGACTACCTTGCGCCGCTCATGCCGGTTCATCGCTTTATTACCATTGCGGCACTGATCACGGCAGCGTTCCAGGTTATCTTCGTTTTCAATCTGATTTACAGCCGGTTCAAGGGCGCGCCGGCTCCGGACAACCCATGGCAAGGCACGTCACTCGAATGGGCCACATCGTCGCCGCCGCCGTGGGACAATTTCGGCGGCAGGCTCCCGGTTGTTTATCACGATCCGTATCAGTATGGAATCGAGGGCGCGAGCGGAGATTTCGTCATGCAGAATTCTTCGGAGCAGATTCAAACCGCAAGAGAGGACAAGAAGTTGACTTGATTCGTGTAGCACAAGCGGCTCGGCTGTGCCGTGCGAGCACAGGCGAGCCGCCTGCTATACATGGTTCGTTATGGCAACCACACTTCAACCGCCGCCGACCGGTGTTCCCCCGTGTGCACTAACTCGCGCAACGATTCTGCGCGACTCCGAAGCGCCCAGTACCGGAATCTGGATCGGTATCGCGGCCATTACCATGACCTTCGCCGCGTTCACCAGCGCCATGCTGGTACGGCAGGGATCGGCGAATGATTGGCGGCATTTTGCTTTTCCGGCAATTCTCTACTTCAACACCGCGGTTTTGGCCGCAAGCAGTTTGACCCTGCAGATCGCAAGGCGCCGATTTTCGCGGCTCGACAGTGAAGATTACGGTGAATCACGTTTAACTAGTACGGCGCTGTACGGCACGCTCGCCCTCGGCTGCACGTTTGTATTCGGCCAGTATGCGGCATGGCAGCAGTTGCGATCGGAAAACCTTTATCTTTCATCAGCGCCCAGCAGTTCGTTTTTCTACGTGTTTACCGTTCTACATGCATTGCATGTAATCGGAGGCCTGCTCGGGCTTGTGTACGTTATTCAAAAATTACATCGCGACGTGCTGAAGGCAAACACGTTGGCTGCCGCATCGCAGTACTGGCATTTTATGGGACTGCTGTGGCTGTATTTGCTGGTCCTGCTGCGACTGAAGATTTGAGACATGAATGTAGAGACGTAGCTTGCTACGTCTTTTTGCAGGCTACACGCAGTGCCCGGCTACGCAGGGTCATCGATGCAGGCAGGAGACGTTGCAAGCAACGTCTCTACATTGAGTTGCAGTGGAACATGGAGAAGGCGTGAGCGAAGCAAATTTAACGATGGGTTCGACGGCGATCGAAACGCGCGAAGCGCCGGCCTTCGCCATCCCGCACAAGAAGCTGGTGATGTGGCTGTTCATCATCTCAGACGCAGTCACCTTCGGTGCAATCCTTTTTGCGTACGGATATCTGCGAAACGCAACTACGGACTGGCCGAGGCCGTTCGAGAGAGCAAGCGTTCTCAATGCTTACATCATGACGACGGTTCTGGTCACCAGCAGCCTCACAATTCTGATGGCGATCCGCGCCGCGAAAGCCGGCCACAAACGGAAGGCTGCGTTGTGGGCATGGATCACCGTTGCCGCCGGTATTCTATTCGCTCTTCTGCACCTTGAAGAGTGGAGCGGGCTTATCGGGCAAGGGTTGACTTTGTTCGCCAATCCGTGGGGTTCGGGACTGTTCGGCGCGGCATTTTTCAGCATCACCGGATTGCACTTGACGCACGTCGTGGGCGGCTGCATCGCCATCAGCGTGGTCACGCTTGGGTACAAGCGCGAACGCTATGACAGCATGGATCTAGAAATCTGGGGACTTTACTGGCATTTCGTGGATATGGTCTGGATGTTTGTGGTGCCGTTTGTGTATCTGCTGAACGTGAAGCGATAACACTTTCGGCGGCTTGCAGCTGCCGGCAGGAGACGTTGCAAGCAACGTCTCTACCACAGATCGAGGAAACATTTTATGGAAACATCAGAAGGACCGAGCGGCGGAATAACCACTTACCTGGTGGTATACATCGCGATTCTCGCGATCTCCGGAGCACAGATTCTGATCGCCTATTCAAATGCTGAAGCTTCGCGCACGGTATTTCGGATGCTGGCGCTGGCGATTGTGCAGGCGGGTCTCGCGATTACATTCTTCATGCACATGAAATCGGAGAAGCGCAATCTGGCGCTGTTCCTGCTCCCCGCGACCGTCTTTGTCCTTGCTATGATGAATATGATCTGGTCGGATAGCTTTCGCTTGCTTACGATGCGGCCGTTTGCGCATTGAAAGAAAAGCTTTTAACCGCAAAGGACGCAAAGCTTCACAAAGAGCGCAAAGAAACTCGTGAACAAGAAATGGCAATACGGGCTGTCGCTTGTTGCGATCATCATGCTGTCGGTCCCAGCTTTATCACAGAGCTGCGCTTTGTGCTACACGCAGGCGGCGTCAAGTGGTACGCGGTTCATTTCGGGACTTCGCGACGGCATCTTGGTGCTGATCGCTCCGCCAATGTTCATGTCCGTCGGGATCACCTGGCTGGCTTATCGCAAGCGCAATCAGTTCCGGGCTGACATTGACAGCGAAGAACAATTCCGCGAAGATCGAGAGTCGCCTCAGGAATGAGCCCACGCTGATCGCGCTAATGGAACGCCAACTCCGCAAAATTCGCGACTATTACATCCTCACCAAACCTGAGGTAAATCTGCTGATTTTGATGACAACGTCGGCAGGTTATTATCTCGGGGCGCGCGGCCCGTTTCATTGGAGTGGATTGCTGAATACCTTGGTGGGTACGCTGCTGGTGGCAAGCGGCACCGCGACGCTGAACCAGTGGATGGAGCGAAAGTGGGATGCGCAAATGCGGCGCACTGCCAATCGCCCTTTGCCGTCAGGACGAGTGACAGCACGCGAGGCGCTGCTTCTTGGCGTCTTGTTGAGTCTCTCTGGCGCCGGCTATTTGCTGATATTCGTGAATGCGCTCACTTCCCTCTTGGCAACGGCCACGCTCGCCAGCTACCTCCTCATCTATACGCCGCTGAAGCGGCGCACACCTTTGTGCACTTTGTTGGGAGCTTTTCCTGGCGCGATGCCCACGTTGATCGGGTGGGCAGGAGCGGCCGGTTCTTTGAGCCAGCAGTCAGGCCTGTTGTTTGCCGTTCTGTTTCTGTGGCAGTTTCCGCATTTCCTGGCGATTGCACTGATGTATCGCGAGGACTACGCGCGCGCGGGTTATCGGATGTTGCCGGCGTTTGATCTTGACAACAAATTTACGCGGGCAGAGATTGTTGCATTCACAGTCGCACTGATACTGACGACGTTGTTTTCAGTAGCTTCTCACTTTGCAGCGTCAACATCTGCTCTCGTGTTGGCGGGCGTATTTCTTCTTTATCACGTCGTGAGGTTGGCAGCGGCTGGATCCAGAACGGCGGCCAGTAAGGTATTGCACGCCTCAGTCGCTTATCTTCCGGTAGTCCTTGCAATTCTGGCGCTCGACAAGCGTTAATCCGTAGCTCACAACGCGGAAGAAATTCCCCGCGTTGGATACTGCAATCCCAAAATCACAGCTTGGCGGCTCAGTGTGTCGTAGGCATCTGCAAGGCCTGTTGGAATCAGACTCAGCCCTGGCAACACGACGCCTGCATAAAGCCTGGGCACTGTCCGAAACGAATACAAGCGCAGTCGCAAGGCATTATCGAACAGCTTCTCAGCAGCCTGGGCGACGGCTGGGTCAGGACTTTCTCGTGCCACCTCGGCCAAACGTATCAAGATGGCTGCATTGTTCGCTGCGCACCGGACGTATTCAATCGCCGCCAATTTCCGGTCGCGCTGAATGCTCCGAAATTCGGCCTGTGGCAGATGATCACGCAGATACTCGTCTTCGCCTTCATCAATCAGATTTCGAAATGCCGCCACGTCCACCGGCCGTAATTGCGAGGCGAGTTGGGCCAGATCGCCTCCCTTGACGTGATGCCCTTTCGCGAAGTGAAGGATGAGCGCCAGGGCAAGCAAGCTCAACACTACGAAAACTGCCGCAAGAATCATCGCTCTGTCATCCTTTGTAGTTCTTGGTCCCACATCTGAATATCGGATTTTTCGAAACCGCGGCCAGCAAAAGCCGGCGCCTGATCAGGTAGCAACAGGTAAACCAGCCAAATCACGACGCTCACGTGAAAAGCAGACATCTGGGTAATGTCTAACGCAATGAAGGCTGATCTTCCCAATCCCGCCCGCAGAGCCGCAGTCCCCAGTTCGATGCACGCCGACACGCCAAAACCAAGCGCCACACCGGTGGCGCGGCTGCGCCAGGAGATTCGCAAAACGCGAGAAAATAGGAATAGAGCAACCAGGATTCCTACTTCTACCAGGCCGGACGAGAAGTCCAATATCTCAAAGCCATTCCCGACCTTCTCGCGGCTTATATCACGCAAAGATCCCGAGGTAGCCGCTGCGACCAGCACTAACCCGGCAGCCGTGCACATAAACATAGGACGCAAAATGCGTGCCATTGAGGTCCGGGAGAAGATCAAGTTCTGAGTGAGTTCGTACACGACCGACAATTGCAGAGCGGCGTCAATCGCCGCCGTACATGTCAGAAACCAGAGATAGACACCGATCGATGAATTGGTCACGAGCCGGCTCACCGCGAAAAGCAGAGCGAAGCGCAGGATTTCGAAAGCGATATATACACAGAAGACCGGCAACTCTTTATGCAGTCTTTTTTTAAGGGAGGCGAGTAGAACAAAACCCAGCACGATGTGCGGCGCGACCCAGACATAATAGCGCAGAAAAGACATGGGCTATCGGAATCTTACCGCTTTGTCCGACAGCCCACAATGCGAATTTCTGAGTATTCTACTTTGGGCAATTCAGGTTGGGCGGGCAGTATGGATTGGAATCAGCAGCTGCGGGCGCCGTGCTGAGGGACAAAGCGAACAGGGCTGCGGCAAGCAGTAGTAACATTTTCTTCACGGTGAACTCCTTGTTGAAGTGGGAATTGCACCGTGATAATGTGGCGGCGGATGGGCTTACGCACGGATTTGCCGATTTATTTAAAGTTCCGAGAAACGTAACAAAATGACTCTCAAATCTGCTCTTGAGGACTTATCGCGAACCACTCTTGAGGCTCTGTATGGTGGGCTACGGCGGTTGGAGTATCTGGCCCGCCTGCGATTCCCGAAAGGGGAATATTCCCATTGGGGCTTCAGCAAAGTTTATGGAGAACAGCCGGCGCAAAGGGCGTTGATATCTGCGCACAAGAGCGCAGTTTCCGAAGTCCTTTCGATGCCTCTCAAGAATCTGCTGGAAGAGACTCGCTCATCTTGTAACAAGGAAGGCATTTCAACCGAAAACTTTCTGAGCAATCTGACGGAGAGGAAAGATACTTTGCTGCCTTCGAACCCGGGCGCGGGATCAGAACGCCATCTCAAATCAGTGCTGAGGGCTCTTTTGGGGTTAGAGCGGAATCGGGAACGGAACGCCACTCGCCGAGCCTCATAGCTACTCCCACGACCTGCCCAAGTACCTCGGCTTCATCGTGTCCCAGTACTCTAGGCGATACCGGCGAAAGGGGATGGGGCTGTACGATAAGTGCCTCTCGGGTCAGAGTGCACCAGGAACACACGTGCCCGTCACGTGTCTCTATAAAATAGATCGGCCGCTCGTATTCGGACCGCCATCCACCTTCTAGAACCTTGTTCTTAGACTCATCCACCTGAATGAAACTGCTGGGTGGAAGGATGGGATACATCGTCAGGTCCTCGCTACCGATGTAACCATACGTGTAATCAACCTTCGAGAGGCTTTCCAAATAGACCAACGGCACAGTTCCCCATTGCTCAATCATGCGGCCAAAATTGAGCGTCTTACGAGGATCGAAGCTCGGATCCATGCGAATGGGAAGTTCGACCGTGCTGGATTTCGTAAGCGCCTGCGAGAGGTGGGACCGCGGCGGAGCCGAAATCTGCAGGTCCGATACGCTGACTTCCAGGTTCACCCCGTACCAGGCAAGCAGTTCGCGAAAATCTCTGTGATAAATAGCGGCGAGCGAATACAAACGGTAAATACTTGGTATGACGCCCTTTGTCTCGAAGTCGGAGAGCCGGCTTATGGGAACGAAGTACTCTTCGTTGGCACGCTTGCGAGCAAGACGCTCACTTGCATTTTCAACGTCACGCATGGTGAGGCCCAACTTCTCTCGCGCACCGCGAAGCAGATGCCCCCCAGCTGGTGTCAAAATCTTTTCCCTCGCTGCAAGTCCTTTAGAATGTTAAGTTCGGACTAAAAGTCGCGTCAAAAATACAGGAACTTGTCCGGAAAAAACCTGCAGCCCTGCACGCGAACAAGGTGATCGCTCGACCGAACGCCGAGGCGCCTTGTTCTGAATTTGTAACAAAATGAGGGAATCAGGGCAAGGATGAAGTGTTCACTTGCCCTTTTTCAGGGACAGGAAAGTCTTATTTGTCCACAATTTAGACGGCAACTTTCAACCCCCGATCGTCAATTTCAGTCGGCGGCGTTCATAGTGGGTGGAGTAGTCGCATGCACCAAAGGCGTCTCCACGAGATGCTCGCTGACGAACCAGGCCTCGAGCTCGTTGGTGCGCAACACATCGCTCACGACCATGTCATTGGTGCCGTGATCGCCGAGTTTTTCAGCCCGGTCGGCAATTGAGCGGCATTGACGAATGATGATCTGGTGAGCATCGAGCAATCGTGAAATCACCACTGGCACCTCTTCCCTGCCTCGCGGTGGCCGCTCAATCTGAGTGGTTTCAGCGACGTCGTGGGCCATTGAAATCGCCAACCCGCCGAGTAACTGAATTCGTTCCGCAATGGTATCCACGATTTCGACCTGCTCGCCGAAATGCTTATCGTAAAGCAGATGAAGTTGATAGAAAGTGGGGCCGATAACCTGCCAATGTGCCTTCTTGTAGAGGTCACGCAGCGTCATGGAATCAGCAAGCAGTTGATTGAGCTGCTCGGTCATCTCAAGACGGACGGGTTCTTCAAGTTCCAAATGGAATGCATGAGTCACAGTGTTATACGCCTGGATTTCGCGGCCGCGCTGATGCACGCGTGGCTCCGCAGAGCTGGTGTGATTGCCCGACTGAGTTTTCTTCGCCATGGATCCTCCTGGATACCTTTGATGATTGTAGCGCTGCACGGGTACAAGTAGTTTTTAAGCAGCCTTCGAGCACGGCGAGCCGCCTGTGCCACACGAGCTGTCACAGGCTGAATGCTAAGTGCTGAGTGCCGAATACTCTGCCATCACAGCAAAAATTCCAATAATCTTTTATGATGAGAAGTTCCCATCACAGCGCGGAGATTGCAGCATTGGCACAGACCCCGGTATTAGAAGAACTCCAGCAGAAGCCGTTGGCATTGCAAAATAACAATAATGACGGTTTAGAGGTCCTCGAAACCCGCGAGTGGCTGGATTCGCTCGATTATGTGCTGTCTCGAGGCGGCGCGGAGCGGGCCGGACGGCTCCTTCAGCAACTTCAGCTCCATGCGCGCCGCGCCGCCGGCATCAACCTGCCCTTCACCGCCACCACCCCATACCAGAACACCATTACGGTCCGCCAGCAGGCGCCATTTCCGGGAAGCCAGGAGATGGAGCGGCGGATCAAGAGCCTGGTGCGCTGGAACGCCATGGCCATGGTGGTCCGCGCAAATAAGGAAGAGAGCGGAATCGGCGGACACATTTCGACCTACGCTTCCGCCGCCAATCTTTATGAAGTTGCCTTTAATCACTTTCTGCGCGCGCGGACCGAGACCGGGGATCGTGACATCGTCTATTTCCAAGGACACGCCGCGCCGGGCATGTACTCGCGGGCTTTTCTCGAGGGGCGACTGCCGAAGCAGAAACTGGAAAATTTTCGTCGGGAACTGAAGGCAGGAGGAGGGCTTTCCTCGTATCCCCATCCTTGGCTCATGCCTGACTTCTGGGAATTTCCGACCGTCAGCATGGGGCTGGGGCCGTTGCAGTCCATCTATCATGCCCGTTTCATCAAGTACCTCGAAAATCGAGGACTTAAGACCAGCACTGGTGGAAAAGTCTGGGCCTTCCTCGGCGATGGTGAAATGGACGAGCCTGAGTCGTTGGGCTCCATCACACTTGCGTCGCGAGAGAAACTCGACAACCTGATTTGGGTGATCAACTGCAACCTGCAGCGGCTGGACGGCCCGGTGCGCGGCAACGGAAAGATCATTCAGGAACTTGAAGCAATTTTCCGCGGTGCCGGATGGAATGTGATCAAAGTGATCTGGGGCAGCGACTGGGACACGTTGATCCAGAATGATCGCGATGGACTGTTAGTTCGGCGGCTGGGAGAAATCACCGACGGCCAGTATCAGAAGTTCTTCGTCGAAAGCGGCGCGTACTTCCGGCAGAGCCTATTCGGAAGCGATCCCCGGCTGCTGCGCATGGTGGAACATCTTTCCGATGATCAGCTCTCACGCCTGCGGCTCGGCGGACATGATCCCATCAAAGTGCATGCCGCGTATAAGTCCGCCGTCGAGCACACCGGCTCTCCCACATTGATATTGGCGAAGACGATTAAGGGCTATGGTTTGGGCGAAGCGGGTGAAGGCAAAAACATCACCCATCAACAAAAGAAGCTGAATGATGACGAACTCAAGATGTTCCGTTCGCGTTTCAGCATTCCGCTTTCCGATGAAGAACTGCATGGCGCGCCGTTCTACCGCCCGGCCGAGGACAGCCCTGAAATCCGCTACATGCAGGAACGGCGCAAGCAATTGGGCGGCTACATGCCGGAGCGCAAAGTACGCTCAAAGCCAATCAAGGCGGTTGCTGAGGCACAGTTTGAAGAGTTCTATAAAGGTACCGAAGGCCGCGAAGTTTCGACCACCATGGTCTTCGTGCGCATGCTGGCGAAATTGCTCCGCGATCCGGAGATCGGCAAGCTGATCGTACCCATCATCCCTGACGAAGCCCGCACTTTCGGTATGGAAGCCCTGTTCCGGCAGGTAGGAATTTATTCCAGTGTCGGCCAGCTCTACGAGCCGGTCGATATGGACACGCTTCTTTATTACAAGGAAGCCAAGGACGGGCAGATTCTCGAGGAAGGGATCACCGAAGCCGGTTCGATCAGTTCGTTCATCGCCGCCGGAACTGCATATTCCAATCACGGGATCAATACGATCCCGTTTTTCATTTATTACTCGATGTTTGGATTCCAGCGCATCGGCGATCTGATCTGGGCTGCGGCTGACATGCGAGCGCGAGGTTTTCTGCTCGGAGGAACCGCTGGCCGCACGACGCTCGCCGGTGAGGGCTTGCAGCATCAGGACGGACACAGCCATGTGCTTGCGTTGCCAGTTCCGAACCTGATGGCCTACGATCCGGCCTTCGCATTCGAGATCGCCATCATCATCCAGGATGGAATTCGCCGGATGTATGTGGACCAGGAATCCATCTTTTATTACCTGACGGTCGGCAATGAGCCGCTTCCCATGCCCGCCATGCCGGACGGCGCAGAGGTCCGTCAAGGCATCCTGAAGGGCATGTATCTGTTCAAGCGGTCGCAGAAAAAAGACGCAAAGCTGCGGGCACAACTGCTGGGCAGCGGCGCCATCATGTTCGAAGTACTCAAAGCGCAAGAAATCCTCGAAAGTAAGCATGGAGTTTCGGCGGACGTTTGGAGCGTTACCAGTTACAAAGAGCTCTATCGCGACGGCAACGATTGCGAACGCTGGAATATGCTGCACCCGGGCGAGAAGCCGAAAGTGCCGTACGTTACGCAAACACTGCAGAGCACCGAAGGCGTGCTGGTGGCGGCTTCCGACTACATGAAGGTGCTGCCGGAATCAATCGCCCAATGGATGCCGCGCCCGTTGGCTTCACTTGGCACCGACGGATTCGGTCGCAGCGAAGGCCGCGCCGCGCTACGTGATTTCTTCGAAGTCGACGCGAAACACATAACCCTTGCGACGCTGCATGCGCTCGCACGAGAGAAGAAGATCGAATCCAAAGTCGTCAACCAGGCAATCAAAGAGCTGGGAATCAATCCAGAGAAGGCGAACCCGGCAATTAGCTAGTGGTTAGTGGCTAGTTGCTAGTTGCTAGTTCCTGTTGCGCCGTGAACTAGCCACTAATCACTAGCAACTAACAACTGGGGTTATTCGTGACTGAATTCAAGCTTCCAGAACTTGGCGAGAACATTAACCAGGGCGACCTCGTGCGCCTGATGGTATCTCCCGGGGCGAGCGTGTCTGAGGGCCAGGCGGTTATGGAGCTCGAGACCGACAAAGCCGTGGTCGAAGTGCCCTCTTCCGTCAGTGGCACCGTAAAAGATGTGCTGGTGAAGCAAGGCGAAAAGATAAAAGTTGGGCAGGTGATCTTCACGCTCGACAATGGCGCTAGCGGCAAACGTACTGAGGCGTCAGCCCCACAATCCAAATCTGAAAAGAAACCGTCACCTGCTGCGCAAGCGGCACCTGCCAAGCCTGCAGCACCTGCTCCGGCGGCGACATCGGTTTCAGCAGTGGTTCCCTCCGAGACGAGCGAGGTCACCGAATTCAGGCTCCCTGAACTGGGCGAGAACGTCCACCAAGGGGATCTTGTTCGCCTGATGATTTCGCCTGGTGCGCCTGTCTCTGAGGGCCAGCCGATCATGGAACTCGAAACCGATAAGGCCGTCGTCGAAGTGCCATCTTCGATTACCGGAACTGTGAAAGATGTTCTGGTCTCGCAAGGAGACAAAATCAAAGTCGGCCAGGTGGTTTTCACCTTGCACGCAGGCGCAACTTCCACTGCACCGCGGCAGGAGACATCGCTGGTTGAGGCACCCCACGACCATGCCCGAGCTGCATTTCAGGCGGCGCTTCAGTCCGAAGGGAAAACCGAAGAGCAGGCCCTGCCACCAGATCAGCCGCGATCGGCCTCAGTCGCTACCTTCAGCATGCCTCTTGATCTCGATCGAGCGGCAGGCGTAGAGCATCGTGGGCCTGTTCCGGCGGCACCGCACGTCCGGCGATTGGCGCGCGAACTCGGTGTCGATATTCACAACGTGCCGGGAAACGGCCCCGGTGGACGCATCAGTGAAGATGACGTTAAGGCTTTTGCAAAGAAGTTGATCACATCGGCTCCGAGCGCGGCCGAAGTGACACACGTGAAACAGCCTGCCCTGCCGGATTTTGCCAAGTGGGGAAAGATCGAGCGCGTCTCCATGCGCGGCGTGCGGCGCAAAACTGCCGAGCACATGTGGGAGGCTTGGAGTTCGATTCCTCACGTTACTCAAAACGACAAGGCCGATATCACCGAACTCGAGCAACTGCGCGCGCGATTTGGCCCCAAAGCGCAGGAAGCTGGCGGCAAGATGACGGTGACAGCTATCGCGTTGAAAGTCTGTGCTTCAGCTTTGAAAATTTTCCCGCAGTTCAATGCCTCCATTGACATGGAGAAAGAAGAGATTGTTTATAAGCAGTACATCAATATCGGCGTTGCGGTTGATACCGATCGCGGTCTTCTGGTTCCGGTCATTCGCGATGTGGACAAGAAAAACATCGTGGAACTCGCGGCCGAGTTGACGCAGCTCTCGAAGAAAGCGCGCGATAAGAAGCTCGCACCAAGCGATATGGAAGGCGGCACGTTCACCATCACGAACCTCGGCGGAATCGGCGGGACAGGGTTTTCTCCCATCGTCAACTATCCGGAGGTCGCGATTCTAGGCCTTTCGCGGTCGAGCATGGAACCGGTGTGGCTGAATGGAAAGTTCGAACCGAGGCAGGTGCTGCCGGTTTCGCTTTCGTACGATCACCGGCTGATCGATGGCGCCGATGCTGCGCGTTTTCTGCGCTGGATTGCCGAGGCGTTTGAACAACCGTTCTTGTTGTCGGTCCAGGGATAAAATAGATCAACCACGAAAGACACGAAATTGCACGAAGGACTTGAATGTTGAACCAGGTTCCTTCGGGGGCCTTTGTGTACTTCGTGGTTATTAAATCTGAGGGTATGACGAGTAGCTCCAATCTCAACATCGCAGTAATCGGCGGTGGTCCAGGCGGGTACGCCACCGCGTTTCTTGCCGCTGACCTTGGAATGAAGGTCACACTCATCGATCGCGAGCAGAATCCTGGCGGCGTGTGCCTTTATCGCGGGTGCATTCCCTCGAAAGCCTTGCTACATGTCGCCAAAGTCATAGACGAATCTCGTCACGCCAAAAATTGGGGCATTGAGTTCGGCGAGCCGAAGATCGACGTTGCCCGGCTGCGGACATTCAAAGAAAGCGTGGTCAACAAACTCACCGGCGGTCTCGGCCAGGTCGCGAAAATGCGCAAGGTGCAATACGTTCGCGGCGAGGCGAGATTCGAAAACTCCAATACCATTCTGGTAGCAAACGGCGGCAGCGAAGAGAAGCTGAGTTTCGACCGCATCATCATCGCTACCGGATCGCGCCCGGCAGTCATTCCTTCCCTCAAGCTCGATAGCCCGCGCATGCTGGATTCAACCTCCGCGCTCGATCTGGCAGATGTGCCTAAGACATTGCTGGTAATTGGCGGCGGCTATATCGGTCTAGAGCTGGGCACGGTTTACGCCGCCCTCGGATCCAAAGTGTCCGTCGTTGAAATGACCGCCGGGCTCCTCCCGGGTGCCGACCGCGATCTCGTCCTGCCGCTCCATAAACGTCTAGAAAAGATCTTCGACTCCATCCTTCTAAACACCACCGTCACCGCCATGAAAGAAGAAGCCAATGGCATTCGCGTCTGCTTCGACGGCAAAGACGTCAAAGAACGCGAGAAAGTTTTCGACAAAGTTCTGGTCTCTGTCGGCCGCAAACCAAACTCGGAAATCCCTGGCCTCGATCGCACGCAAGTCCGAGTCGGCCAGCGCGGATTCATTCAGGTGAACAAACATCTGCAGACCGATGATCCCGCAATTTACGCCATCGGCGACGTAGTCGGCGAGCCCATGCTGGCGCACAAGGCCTCTCACGAGGGACGAACCGCGGTTGAGCACATCGCCGGGCACAAGGTCGCCTTTGAGCCGAATGCCATTCCTGCTGTTGTTTTCACCGATCCAGAAATCGCCTGGGCTGGCCTGACCGAGACCCAAGCACAGAAAGAAAATCGAGAGATCAAGGTTGCCAAATTTCCCTGGGCCGCCTCAGGGCGCGCCGTCACGCTCGACCGCACCGAAGGGATGACGAAACTCGTCATCGACCCCGCAAGCGAGCGCGTGCTCGGCGTCGGCATCGTCGGCCCCGGCGCGGGCGAACTCATTGCCGAAGGGACGCTGGCGATCGAGATGGCGGCGCTTGCCAAAGATGTTGCGCTCACAATCCATCCGCATCCGACGCTGTCTGAAACAGTCATGCAATCAGCGGAAGTGTTCTTTGGCACGAGCACGGATATGTACCGGCCTAAGCGGTAACCCCCAGCAGTAGTTCTTCCGGGCACAGCTGAGCATCTAATCCTCAGGTACATTGACTTCCTTTCTCGTTCTACTAAGATTGGAAGCAGTTCTTTGAGGGCCAATCCCAAGAGTCTCAAATCGCGAGACTTCCGCCCGCAGCGGGCGACAAATGGGGGCGTCACGGTTTCGACGGAGATGCTTGCGGCCAGAAGGCATGCCGGGGTGCACTCACCCGTAATCGAGGGCAAAATGATAATTGCCAATCAACAGATGGCATACGCTGCCTAATTGTAGGTAGCCGTCCGAGGGGGCTTTGCCCGTGGGCCTCCGCAGGACGTCGCACAGCGGGCTGCTCTTCTCATCTACGTCTGGGATGAGAGGCTAAGATCTCAGGCTAGCGGCAACGGTTTCTTGTCCGTTCTGAGCCGGGGCCGCGAACGTCCCAGGGTAATGCCTGGGGCATGAACGCGACTACGCATGTAGTCTTCTGACCAGTAACATTTTCGGACGCGGGTTCGACTCCCGCCGCCTCCACCATACTAACCACCTTTGTTACCAATCAGTTGAGCAAAGGACTTTTTCCGTGTACCTCAGGTGTACCCTTCGTGGCGCTTGAGATCAGCAAATCCGTGTCCCAGGTGCGGCGCACGTCGCCTTCTAGCTGCTCCTGGCGCGCGCTCACCCAAGGCGCGTAGTGCTTCTCTGTGACCTTCACACTGCGGTGACCTAGCAAGGCGCCCACGCGCTCAAGCGGCACGCCGCGGAGCAGTAGCTCAACCGCGAACGTATCCCGGAAGCGATGGGCATGAGCGTCAGGAACGCCGGCCAGTCTAAACAATCTCCGGAGCGATCGCTGCCAATCGCCGACGCAGCTTTTCGGTTTTGATTCCCCAGTCCAAAAGAAATACCGGGACGCCGGAATCGCCTGCAGGGCATCCGTGACCGCGGGCGGTAATGGGCACCATACGGCCGTACCCGTTTTCGCGGTGTAGAGGAAAAGCTTGCCATCGCGAATGCGTCCGCGCTCGAGTGTCACTGCGTCGCGAATCCGCAACCCACTGTAGCGCAGCAACAGAATCAAGGCGCGCAAGCGAACCGCGTTGAATTTGTCCGGGTAGTCGGAACAGGCGAGCAGGATCTTATTCACCTGATCGGCAGTCAGCGGCAACGTGGGCGGTTGCGTGACGTTCGGATTCTTCAGCTTTTGTGCAGGATTGTCCGCAATCCAATCGCTTTCCTGGCAAAAGCGGAAAAACGCGCGCAGCCGTTCCAGCTTTTTTAGCGCCGAAAGATTGTGATCCGGCCACGAGGCACGAAATGCCCGCACGGTTGGCAGATCGAGCTCGCTGATAAACCTGATTCCGCGATCTTCGCTAAAGTCGCGCAGACGGCGCAGCAGTAGGCGATATTTGTAG
>JBKPSP010000168.1:0-25367 GCA_046735175.1 Acidobacteriota bacterium | reverse complement strand
ACACCATCATCGGCTGCCCATGCAACTGCCGCGCCCGCTCGTAAACCCGCACATACTCGCGGGCTGAAATCTTCCACGAAAAGTCTTTCGCCATGCCATTTCGCATGAGGCGCTGCCAGGATTCCTGGTCTCGATAAAGCTGCATTGCCTGGTGGATGGTCCGCAGCAGCCCTTCGCCGGTGTGCTCCTGAAACTTGAACCCGGTTCCCTTCTTTGTGCGCGGGTCCCAGGGATCAATGGTGTCATCGAGGCCGCCAGTGGCGCGCACGATCGGAACCGTACCGTACTTCATGCTGTAGAGCTGGCTCAAGCCGCTCGGCTCGTAGCGCGATGGCATGAGGAACATGTCAGCGCCGGCCTCGACCTTGTGGGCGAAGGCATTGTCATAAGCCACGCGGACAGATACTTTCTCCGGCGCTCGCCGCGCCAGCCGCAGAAACATTTCCTCGTACAACTTGTCTCCGCTGCCGAGCACGATGAGACGGACATCTTCGAGCATCAGGCGATCTACAATCTGCCCGATGAGGTCGAACCCCTTTTGCGCGGCAAATCGCGAGACGATCCCAATCACCGGAGAATTTTCCGCGCCGTGAATACCGGCTGCTGCCAGCAGGTCGCGTTTACATTCCAGCTTCCCGCTCAGATCGGTCGCCGAGTAGTTGGCGGCGATATATTTGTCGGTTTCCGGGTTCCACTCGTCATAATCGACGCCGTTCAAAATTCCGACGACGGACTGCGCGCGCTCTTTGAGCACTCCTTCCAAGCCGAAACCGAATTCTGAAGTCTGGATTTCTTGGGCGTATCGCCGGCTCACAGTTGTAATCATGTCGGAGTACGCGAGCGCGCCCTTGAGGAAATTGACATTACCGAAATATTCCATCTTGGAGATGGTGAACAGGTCCCACGGCAACATGAGCAGAGGCAGGATTTCCGGGGGAAACAAGCCCTGGTAGCCGATGTTGTGAATAGTCAAGACCACGCCGGTGTTGAGGAATGCAGGGTCTTCCGCGTATTGAGTACGCAGCAGCACAGGCACCAACCCAGACTGCCAGTCGTGGCAGTGAAAGATGTCCGGCACGCCGAGGATCTTCGATCCCTCGAGAACGGCGCGGCAGAATAAAGCGAACCGTTCGGCATTGTCGGGAAAATCGCCCGCTGGAGTGCCGTACAATCCGTCACGATCGAAAAACGGCGGGTAGTCGACGAAGTAGAAGCGCACGCTGGGATACCCGGCCCCGGTAAGAATGGAGCAAAAACGGTAACGGTCATCAAACGGCACAGTGATGCTTTGTACCACCGTGCGTTCTTCGCTGATGCGCGTCAAACGATAGCGTGGGATGTAGACGCTGACCTCGTGGCCAAGCGCAGCGAGTGCGCGCGGCAGGGCTCCAACGACATCTGCCAATCCGCCGGTCTTTGAAAATGGAACGCATTCCGAAGCGACGAACGCGATGTGCATGAACCAGGAGCTCCATCCGGTGCTTTCAGTTTTCCCGCGTATGATATTGGGCGAGATGCGCGCCCCGTTTTTTGAAGCGTGCGAGACAAGTCTAATCGGCGGAACGAACGAGGGTCAATGAAAGCATCGAGCGCCCGGGTGCCGCGAAAAAAGCCCAAGCTGGGCCAGCACTTTCTTACCGACACGGTTGCGCAAATTCGCATAGTGGAGGCGCTGGGCGATGTGTCGCGGGCTACCGTGCTGGAGATCGGCCCCGGCCAGGGTGCGTTGACCTCGCAACTTGCACGCCGTGCGCGCCGGGTGATTGCAGTTGAAACCGACCGCGTCCTCGCGGCGCAACTGCGGATGAAGTTTTCTCTCACCCCGAACATCGAGATCATCGAAGGCGACATCCTTGCAGTGGACTTCAATACCCTGTTCGGGCCGAAACCCGGCAGCGCGCGTCCGGGGATGGAGCCGGTAATCGAGAAGGTACGCGTGATTGGGAATCTGCCATACTTCATCACGTCGGACATTCTTCTGCGGCTCTTTGAACACCGCAGTTTCTTTGACACCCTGGTGTTAATGGTCCAGAAGGAAGTAGCAGACCGTCTTGCTGCGCGGCCAGGAACGAGCGACTACGGACTGCTTTCGGCCACAGCGCAGCTTTATACCAAAGTCGAAAAACTGTTTACGCTGCCGCCGGGAGCGTTTTCACCTCCGCCGAAGGTCCATTCAACCGTGGTGCGGCTCACCATTTCACCGAAGCTGGAGACTTTGCACGTGGCGGAAGAAGACTTTTTACGTTTTCTCAAAATATCATTCGCTCAAAAACGCAAGACTCTCTGGAACAACCTGAAGTCCGGTTACGCTTCTGACAATCTCAAGCGCGCGATGAGCAAAACTCGAATTCAACCGACCGTGCGCGCCGAGGCATTGACTCTGGAGCAGAGTGCCGCCTTGTTTCGGGCACTTTCCACCGGTGGAGTTCCCGTTCAGCGCGCATGAGGAGGTAGTCATGACCATCGTGCGTGAACCTGCCGTCGCCGGACGCTTCTACCCCTCGAAACCCGAGCAATTGAGCAAAGAGGTCGATTCCTATCTCTCGCAGGATGGCGAAAAGATCAAAGCGATCGGATGTGTGGCTCCGCACGCGGGGTACATGTATTCGGGACACGTTGCCGGATCGATTTTTTCGAAGATCGAGATCCCGCGGCGCTGCATCGTGCTTGGACCGAACCACACCGGCCGGGGACATCCGTTGGCAATCATGAAGAAAGGAAGCTGGCGCACGCCTCTCGGAGCGGCCAGCATAGACGAGCAACTGGCCGGGCAACTGACCGAAATATTTCCTGCCATCACCGAGGATGCCGAGGCGCACCGTTTCGAGCATGCCATTGAGGTCGAGATCCCATTCTTGCAGAAGCTGAGGCCGGATGTGGTACTTGTTCCGATCGTGATTGGCACCGGCCAGTTGGTGATTCTTGAGCATCTGGGAAAGGCGCTCGCGCACGCGCTGCATGCGATCGGTGAGCCGGTTTTGATGGTCGCTTCCAGCGATATGAATCACTACGAGAGCGATGCGAGGACGCGAATCAAGGACCGGAAGGCGATCGATCGAATTCTGGCGCTGGATGCCCGCGGGCTGCACGAAACGATTTTGAAGGAGAGCATCAGCATGTGCGGATTTGGGCCCGCGGTCGCAATGCTCACCGCAGCAGTGAAGCTGGGGGCAAAGAACGCGGAATTGGTTGAGTACGCGACCTCAGGCGATATTT
Source organism: Acidobacteriota bacterium (assembly GCA_046735175.1). GTDB lineage: Bacteria > Acidobacteriota > Terriglobia > Terriglobales > Acidobacteriaceae > Gp1-AA145. The sequence goes on along the minus strand of JBKPSP010000168.1, from coordinate 22,151 downwards.
CGGGTGACCTGGACCACGTTGTCGGTTACGCTGGGATTGCGATCAGCTAACTTACTTGCCCGCGAACGCCAACAATCGCAGAGCACGCGCGCGGCTCACGTTCATGACCGATGTGTCGTCGGCGATGGATTTCAGTACGCCCGCAATTGCCTGCAGGTCACCGAGATTTTTGTCGCGCTGCATTTGCTCCATTCGCTTGAGGTCCTCGTCAAGGGCGAGCTTCTGATATTTCTGAAAGTAAGTCAGGCGTCGGCCAAACTCCAACGTCGTCGACAGGCCCTGGAAAATTGCGGTCAGGTCCTGGACCGGCTGGACCGGAGAGTAATTGTAGGTGGCCTGTGAGTTGTGGCTGGTGTCTTTATAGATCAGCGTTTTATTCCCGGTGTTCGCCAGGTTCTTTCGACCTGAGTCGATTTTCCCCTCGAAGTAGTGTGCCTTCTTCGAAAGGTCAAAGATCTGAGCGCGGACCGTTTCGGAAAGGGTGAACTCGAGCACGACCGGATCGGCTGGCTCGGAGTCTTGACTGAGTTGGCCGTTCGAGGTGTAAGAGCCTTTACCGTCAGAGTTCGTGACAATTTCGTAGTGGCTGGGATTGGAACCGGAAAAATCCAGAATAAACGTGACCGTTTGACCTTGCGCATGGGCAAAGGTGCATAACAGGCTCATGCAGACAATGACGCCGACTTTCAGGTGTCGCATGAACAAAATTATGCCAAATATAGTGAAGGTTGCGTTTTCGGTGACTTCATCTCGAAGAAATGGCAGCGTGGCGCTGGAGTGTCGCCGAGGTATGTAGGTCGCAGATGGCAATGGCCAAAGCGTCGGCCGCGTCGGCCGGTTGCGGAGGCTCCGCCAGGTTCAGCAATCGAGCCACCATCATTTGCACTTGTTCTTTCTCGGCGCGTCCGTATCCCACGACAGCTGACTTAATGCTCAAGGGCGCGTACTCGGTCACCTGGATGCGACAGGTAGACGCCGCCAGCATCGCCACCCCGCGCACTTGCCCAAGCTTCAACGCAGATTTCGCGTTGACCGCGTAGAAGACGTCCTCGATTGCAACGCGGTCGGGTTGGTGCTCCTGGATCAGCGCGCGAAGTGTTTCGAAGATGCCGTCGAGGCGGTGCGGCATCGGATCAGACGAGCGGAGTTTGATTCCACCAAAGCCCAGGCAACTCAAGCGATCGTGCTCGTTCATTTCCACGATGCCATAGCCGGTGCACTCCGTGCCGCAATCAATCCCGAGGACACGCATTGGAGTGAGTGTACTCGACTTCTGGCTCGCTTTGATTGGAGACTTTGGTGCGGGACGGCAATTCAGAAGTCAGAATGCAGAACTAAAACGAACATGTCTGCTATATGCCATGGCTAACGACGGTTCTTACTTCTGCATTCTGACTTCTGAATTCTGCCTTCCCCCTAAACTTTCCGCCTTCGCCTGCCGAATGATAAGCTACTTGTTCCATTAGCGCTGGACGACAACGCTATTCGTGTACTCGGCCTTGGATTAACTCAAATTCAGAACTAAAACGAAACAGGAGCTGGCGATGAAAATTGGCATACTGACCGGCGGCGGCGATTGCCCAGGATTGAACGCGGTGATCCGTGCAGCTGTCCGCAAGGGTACCTTCCATTATGACGACACCTTCGTGGGCTTTCTTGAAGGCTGGCGCGGACTCGTGGAAGACAAAAGTATGCCGCTCGATCTGCAGGCGGTCGCCGGAATCCTGCCGCGCGGAGGCACGATCCTGCGCACATCGCGGACCAATCCGGCCAAAAAAGCGGACGGGCTCGATAAGTGCCTCGCAACCCTCAAGAAGAACAAGGTGGAAGCGCTGATTGCCATCGGCGGCGATGACACGCTTTCGGTTGCCACCAAGCTGTTCGATAAAGGCGTGAAAGTTGTGGGAGTGCCGAAGACCATTGATAACGATCTCTCGGGGACCGACTTCACGTTCGGATTCGATACGGCTGTGAACATCGTCACCGAAGCGATCGATCGCGTACACACCACGGCCGAGGCGCACAACCGAGTTATGGTTGTCGAGGTCATGGGACGCGACGCCGGCTGGATTGCAATTTATAGCGGGATCGCCGGTGGCGCGGACGTTGTGCTGATTCCCGAACAGCCCTTCGATGTAGATAAAGTTGCGGCCAAGATTCGCATGCGTCACGATCGAGGGCGCTACTTCAGCATCGTCGTCGTAGCCGAAGGCGCAAAATTCGCCGAGAAGACCGGCGGACCCGTAACTTTGAGCGGAGAGAAAGACGAGTTCGGGCACGCGCGGCTCGGCGGGATTGGAAATGCTTTGGCGCAAGAACTCGAGCGCCGTACCGGATTCGAGACACGGACGGTGGTTTTAGGTCACGTGCAACGCGGCGGCACACCCACTGCGTTCGACCGTGTGCTCGCGACTCGATACGGCCTCGGTGCCATTGACATGGTCCATCGCAGTGAGTTCGGCAGAATGGCGGCGCTGCGTGGAAATAAGATTGTCTCGGTCCCTCTCGCTGAAGCGACCGGCACAAACCGCAAAGTCGATCAGGAAATGTTGGACGCAGTGTTTGGAATTTTGGAGGACGCGGAAAAGGAAGCAGTCGCCGGATAACAAGTTCTGTTCGATCGGTGCCCCACCCTCGTCGCGCTTTTTGCGACAGGGTGGGGATTTTGAATTTCGGAGGAAACTATGAAGCGCCTGCTGCTTTTGTTGATGCTTTCTGCTGGTCCGCTCTTCGCCCAGGGCGCTCCGCCGCAAGGCGCACCGAATCAGCCCTACACCATGGAGTACTACTACAAGACCCAGTGGGGGCGTCAGCAGGAATTTCTGCAGCTCTTCCTGAAGAACCACTATCCCCTGCTGAAGAAGTTGGTCGAAGGCGCACGCGCAGTTTCGGTCAAGATTGAAACGCCTGCGAACCACATGACTGAAGATGCCCGCTGGGACTATCGCGTAACCATCAAGTTCAAGAACTCGACGGTCGCCACGACCGCAAATCCTGACGAACAGGCGCTCATCAAACAGCTCTGGCCCGATCAGGAGACCTACAAGCGCGAAGAGCAGCGGCGGTTCGAAATCCTGCTGGCCCACTGGGACTTACCCGTGAGCGACGTCACACCTGACAAATAGATTTACCCAAACTCCTACCTTCCAGAGCACAGCGCACTGTGATTACGCTCACAGCCTTCAGGCACGGGTTCCTTCATCATTACCTCAGATTCGAGATCGGAAGACGGTGGAAGGAGGGCGTATGAAATTCTTCGCTGTACTCATGATTTTGGGGCTGGCATCTCTTGCGTTCGCCCAGACCGCGCCAGGAAACGTGCCGAAGTACGATGCGAACACCGAGAAGGTCTTCAAAGGGACGGTCGAAAACATCATCGAGCGGCGCTGCCCCGTGAGCGGCGGCGTGGGTTCCCACATTCAGCTTCGACTGCAGGACAACACCAGCATCGAAGTACATCTGGCGACGACTGAGTTTACCAAGATGATCGAAATGAACCTGCGCCAGGGCGACAAAGTCGAAGTTCTCGGATTCAAGACGGAGTTTGAAGGAGTTCCGACGATCTTCGCCCGCTCCGTGACGCGCGGCATTGATACATTTATCTTCCGTGATAGAGAAGGCGGACCGGCCTGGCAGCGCTAGGCGGTTTGGCCCCATGATTACTGGGCAATGATTACTGGCCAAGGATCAGCGGGAGTCCATTCTTGTTGTTGCCGATTACGACAACCTTGGAATTCCCGCTCTTAGCCAGGTTCTCCGTGGCCTCAATTCCCTTCCACTCGAGTAGTTGCGGGCTGATCCCCTGGGCCACGATCTGCTGAAAGTCGCGGATTCCCTGGGCTTCGATCCGTTTGCGCTGCGCCTCCTGGGTTTCTTTCTGCAGGCGGAAGTTCATCGCCAGTGCTTCCTGCTCGGCCTGCTGCTTGGCTTCGATGGATGACTTGAGGGTGCTCGGCAACTGAATGTCCCTCAAGAGCACGTTCTCCACGGTCAGGCCGCGCTGGCTGAGTTGGGTTGAGAGTTGTTCGAAGATTTGTTTGGCCACCAATTCGCGTTCGCCCGTATAGAGCGCATTGGCGCTGTGCGAGGCTGTAGATTCCCGGATCGAGGACCGCAGGGTTGGTTCGACCACACGGTTCTCATAGTCGGTGCCGATTTTTTGAAACACCTCAGCGGCGCGATCGGGATTGAGATGGTAGATCAGCGAAGTGTCCATGTTCATGATGAGGCCTTCGCTCGACGGAACGCTGGCTGATTCTTTGATGCTCTGAGTCTGGACAGACATTTCATTGTTGGTCTTGAGCGGATTGATCAAGTGCAGCCCTTCGCCCAGCGTCTCGCCGGTAACTTTTCCAAACAGCGTCAAGACCCCCACACGTCCTGTACCGACGCGCGTGACAGAGTTGAAAAGCAGGACGATCAGCACCAATCCGAGAACGGCCAATCCAATAATGCGAATCATGCTGCCTCCGTCGGCGTCGATGACTTTCCCCCTGGGACTGTCAAAAATGGTCATGGCTTCTCCCCTTTGTGCCCGATTCTAGGATGGGAGGTACGCTGCGGTAAGTGACTTGTCTGAGGCAACAAACGCAAAATTTTGCGCCGCTACCGCGCAGGCACTCATCTGAATTCCATGACTCCGCCCCGTCCTGCCGCGTGGAAGATTCTGCTGGCGTTTGGCATCATCTACATCGTTTGGGGCTCGACGTATCTCGCAATTCGGGTGGGCGTTCTCGAGATGCCGCCTTTTCTGATGGCGGGGTTGCGGTTCACCCTGGCGGGAATTGTGCTGTACGCGTGGATGCGGGCCAGTGGCGTGCCCTCGCCCACCTGGCGCGAGTGGAAGGCTGCAACCCTGCTCGGCGCACTGATGTTCCTGTTGGATTACGCATGCCTGTTCTGGGCTGAACAGCGCGTGCCTTCGGGAATTGCGGCTGTGATTCTCGCGGCGATTCCGGTCTGCATCACCATACTCGAGATCATCTTCCTGAGGACGCAGCGGCTAACCATTCGGCTCGGCTTGGGACTGCTTGTAGGCATCGTCGGCGTTGCTGTGCTGATGAACCCCTCAGCTTCGTTCGGCGAAGTACCGATTGATCGCCGGGGCGCGGTGGCCTTGCTGGCCGCCTGCCTCGGCTGGTCTGTTGGAACCATCGTCAGCAAGCGCGTCGTACAGCCGAAATCGAAAGCCATGAGCGCGGGTGTGCAGATGTTCACGGGTGGAGTGATGTTGCTGGTACTGTCGGGCATCGCCGGAGAAATTGGGCGTTTCCACCTGCAGGCCGTTTCCGGCAAGGCATGGTTTTCGCTGATCTATCTGGTCATTGCCGGATCGATCGTGGGATACACGGCGTATGTATGGCTCTTGGATTACGAGTCACCAACCAAGGTCGGTACTTACGCCTACGTCAACCCGGTGATCGCCGTCATTCTTGGATCACTGATCGGCGGAGAAGTTATCGGCCGCCGGACATTGCTGGGAATGGCGTTAATTCTGGTGAGCGTGGTCGCGATTACGACGATGAAAGCCCGCCAGACGAAATTCGTTCCGAGTCATCCCTCGCGCGCCGCAGCGGATTGATCATGTAGCACAGCCGGCCCGGCTGTGAAACTGCTTATGGCACATCGCACAGGCGAGCCGCCTGTGCCACACAAGAAGGTAACCGCTACTCGTAGCGCAGCGCCTCGATCGGATCGAGATTCGCCGCGCGAAATGCGGGAAGCATTCCGCTGGCGATCCCTACCAGCCCGAGGATTATCGTCGAAATCAGCAGCACCTGCGGAGCAACGATCAGCCGAATATCTCCGGCTTCGGCGTGCTTGGCGAGGGCGCTGTAAAGCGTGAGTCTGCCGACCGAAAGCGACACAATATACGAGAGCAGCACGCCGCACACCCCGCCGGCCGCGGTGATCACCATCGCTTCCGCCAAAAATTGAAACAGCACATCTCTCTTTCGCGCACCCAACGCCTTCTCCACGCCAATTTCACGAGTGCGCTGGGTGACTGATACCAGCATCATGTTCATCAGGCCAACGCCGCCAATTCCGAGAGTGATCGTACCGATAATCGCCAGCAGCACCTTGATCGCGATCGTGATGATGCTGAACTGCTGCAATTGTTTTTGCGCGTCGAAGATGAAGACCGCTCGTTCGTCATCGGGCCTGAAGCTGTGCTGCGCGGCGAGGGCGTCGCGAATGCTCTTGGTCATCTTATTGTGATCGAGACCGAGGGAATCGAGCCACATGCCGCTCAGGTAGTGATTGTCACGGAGCGTGTCCATCGCGTTATAAGGCACATAGGCGGTCCGGTTGTCGTCATTGTCTGCTTCCTGCATGCGCGCCTTGAGAACGCCGACAACCTGAAAGCTGCTGCCGTTGATGCGAATGCTTTCCCCGATCGGCGGAATGCCCGAAAATAGTTTGTCCTTTGCTTCCGATCCCAGGACAACCACGCGGGCATGGCTCATGTTGTCGGCTTCGTCGATGAAGCGGCCTTGATCCATATCGAGGGCCCAGATGTCCGCCATCGGAGGGTCAATACCCACGACTTGCATGGTGAAAGTGCGCGAGCCGGCTTGCAGAGTTCCTCCGTCCAGATTGCCAATTCGCGACGTATGCTTCGCAAGCGGCACAACGTTGCGCATGAGTTCCATGTCGTCATTGGTGAAGCGGATTTGCGTCCCGGCTTTATTGCCGCCGGCCTGCTGAGAAGTGCGTCCGGGATAGATTCCGACAGCCGTGGCTCCGAATGCGTCCCAGATGTTTTGCACCGCGCGGCCAAACCCTTCCCCATACGCGAGCAGGAGCACAACTGTGGCGATGCCCCAAGCCATGCCCAACATGGTGAGCAGGGTCTTGCGCAGGTCGTGACGCATGGCGCCGTAAGCCTGAGTGAAGGTATCGCGCCCCAACACTGTGAAGGTGCGATGACCATGTCGATCGTTCGTGATGACGCGCGGCGAATTCACTTATTCCCTTCTCAGTGCCTCAACCGGCTCAAGCAGCGCGGCCTTGCGCGCAGGGTACAACCCGGCAACGATGCCGGCAATAGAAAGCGAGCCAATCGCGAGGATCGCCGTGGACCTCACCAAACGAGGCATGTCGAATCCCGGCGGCTGTGGCAACATTCCCAGCAGCGCCATGACGCCGGCCGCGACCCCCATTCCAATCAAGCCGCTCAGCAGCGTTAGAAATGCTCCTTCCACAAAAAACTGAAACAGGATGCTGCGGTTGGTAGCGCCCAAAGCTTTTCGCAACCCAATTTCGCGAGTACGGTCCGCCACCGAGACCAGCATGATGTTAATGATCCCGATCGCACCCAATCCCAAAGTCACCAGGCCGACGCTACCTAGGAACATGTTCATGGCGTCGAAGATTTTTCCGATCGCGTCGACGGTTTTGATGGTGTCCCACTCGTCGTAGGCATCGGGGTTGGCGTAATCGAAGCCATGGTTCCGCGCAATCACTTTGTGAACTTCCAATTTCGCGGTTTCGTGCAGATCGCGCGACTTCGGCTGATAGTTTAGGAACGAAATCGCATCATCCACTTCGCCGACATTTTTCGGTGGAAAGTTGTCACGCATAAGCGAGAACGGAATGAAGATCTGCAGGTTGCGAGTATTGTTCTCGCCGTGCCCGATTCGCTTGAGCGTGCCAATGACCTGGAATCGAACTCCATTCAGTAGAATTGTGGCTCCCACCGACGGCCAGCCAGGAAACAAGACACGCCGCGCCTCATCGCCAATCACGACCACCGGCCGTTTCTCGGAGACATCGAGTTCGTTGAGCCAGCGGCCTTCTGAGATCGGCAGATAGCGAATCTGGTTGTAGTCCGCGTGCACACCCATCAGCTGTCCGCTACTCTGGAAGTAATCGCTGACCGCGCGCACGTCGTTACGCGAAATCACCGGCGCGGCCAGCTTTACGTCCGGGCAGTCGCGGACGACGTCGCGATAGTCGCGCTCGGTCAGGAAGTACCATCGCAGGCTGGTGAAGCTGCCGTTCATCGCCGGGGCGCGGCCACCCCAGATGAACATGACGTTCTCGCCGATCTCATCGAACTGCTTGCGATTACCGGAGCGAAACCCTTCCCCAAGGCCGACCAAAAGCAGCAAAGAGCCCACGCCCCAGGCGATGCCGAACATGGTCAGGAACGAGCGGAGTTTGTGGGCCCAGAGGGTGCTGAGGGTTTGGCCGAAGATTTCGAGGAGCGGACGCATGCTTAGTTGATGATACGTGAATAGAGTCTTCTCCGTTCCCCAAGGCTTGGAGGGCTGAATGCGTCTATCCGAAAGAACACCTACTCGATGTGATAGTCATCGTTAATGGGCAAAGTGCCACGTAGAGGGCGGGAGCTCCCCAAATAACCCGCTTCAAGGGTCGATCACTGAACCGTCAAAGCGAACGTTGTGCTGTGCGTCGAACCCCCGCTTGTGGCGCTAACCGTAACCTGGTAGTTTCCGACGGGCGTACCAGGATCGCTAGAACCCCCGCCGCCTCCTCCTCCACCTCCGCCACCTCCGCCGCCGCAGGCAGCAAGTAGAAATATTAGCCCTGCTGCAATGCTGGAGGACAGTGCGCGCCTGCGCCGGGAGGCGACAGGTATAAGCACAACGGCGAACGGCAAAGCCAACGCAAGCACCAAATCTCTTCCCGTGTTCGACGGTTTCACCGATGCCAGTGCATGGGGTGCCGTGGTGCTAATTGATAGGCTGGTGTATCCCGGTCCGGTGACCGAAGCCGGGCTGAAGCTACATGTGCTCTCACGCGGTAACCCCGAACAGGATGTCGAGGAGAAGTTAATCGTGCCGTTGTAACTCGTTTGGCCCTGGATGTATATGAGCGGACCCGTATACAAGCCGCCTCTTCCGACCGTAACAGGCGTCTGCGAAACGAGGGCAAAGTCCGAGCCCGTAACTGTGACATCTTCCAATCCGCTTCCGCCCGCAGCGGCAGGATAGTTCGCGTCACCGTTGTAATCGGCCGCGATACTCATCGTCGCCCCAGGCGTAAAAGTAATAGACGCTTGCAGCACGACGTTCCCACTCGTGTCTGTTGTTGTCGAATAGATCGGGGTTGCATTAATCGGGGACATCGGACCCCAGACGATGAAAGACACGGTTCCGGTTGGAGTCGGCACGTTTTTTAGAAATGTGTCCACGAGGGCGGAAACAGTCACGCTGGAACCCGGAGCGACCGTAAGCCCTGCTGAGCCCATGGAAATCCCTGGGGCGGGATACTTAACCGTTATGCTGGTTGCCGTTGAAGTTGAGACCGCGTAATTTGGGTCACCATTGTAAGAGGCTGTGATTTTGTAGTTGCCCGGTGCGGAAAACGCCGATGAAGAGCTTCTGAACGACGCGAACAATGTCGCTGTGGGATTCGATGATGACCCGGCACTTGACTGATACGACACACTCCCGCTTACTGGGCTCCCATTCGAGAGAAAAGTCACCGTTCCCGTCGGTGCCGCCCCAAAACTCTGCGACTCTACCGTTGCGCTCGCGGTGAACGGCGATCCCACGGAGCTGTATTGGACTGGAGGAGCACCAGTGAAAGCCGTTGGCGCCGGCGTAATGTTGTACGCCTTCGTCGCAGAACTTGCGTTGAAACTGCTGTCGCCCACGTAGGATGCCTTGACGGAATTGTTTCCGCCGGGGAATTGCACTGGCTGATCTTCGGTGTAACCGAGCGAGTTGAGGACGAAGGCTCCGCCATCAAGTGGGCTGCTGTTGTCGGTTAGGTTGACAGTTCCAGTCGGACATCCGGACTGCACCACTCCGTTACTTTGGCAGAAGCTGCCGGCACTATTCAGTACGTCCACCCTCAGGATGTAAGGCGAACCGTACGCAGCCGTGCTCGCGTTCGCACTGATCAGATTGCCTTTCCAATCCCATGTGACCAACTGGATGTCTGGACTGCTATTCTCTTTTCCAACGGTGATGTTTACGGGGGACGAATCACTGCCTCCGTAGGTGCTGTCGCCATCGTAGTGCGCAGTCACTGTGTAGTTGCCACCCGGCAGAAGATTCGTTTGACTTGAGACTGCCCCGCTGCCGTTAAGTGTGAAGCTGCCGGCACTCATACCACTGCTCGTGAGCAACGAAACGTGGCCGCTCGGAGTGGGAGACGGACTGCCACTGCTAGGCGCAACACTGGCCGTAACGCTGACGTTTTGACCGTGAGTGATGCTCGTCGTGGGACTGAGGCTCAAGCTGGTATTCGTGGAGCGGAAGGCAACCGAGTTCCATTTACTCACCAGGTTTCCTACGTTGATTGATCCCAAACCGGTAGCAAGGTCGTATCCGGTACCGGTATCGTATCCCTTCAATATGCCAACTCGATGGCCTGCGGTTTTGACGAGGCAATCGGGAGAGCCCGCAGCGCAAGGCACGGAAATCGTGCCGTTTGTAACATCGTTAAATACACAGGTTGAGGCGGGGCCCGTGGTCGAGTTACACGACGCGGCGTTTTGTTGCGCTGCAAGCTTGTAAAGCACGTAGTTGGCATTTCCCTGCCGGCCGGGCAAGCCTTGCTTAATCATCTGCTGGTTGACCAGCGCCATGATGCCGGCAAATGCAGGGGCACCGAAGGACGTGCCGCCTGCGGCACCGTACTGTGAGAAACTGCAATTTGCACCGGCATCGGATTCGCAGAAGATGTAAAAGCTGTTCAGAACCCCGTTGCTGGCAAAGAGAGAAACGTCGGGCAGATCGCGCTTGCCATCTGCCGGGACTCCCGGAGCAACTTGCCAGGAAGGCTTCGGATATCCTCCGCTGCATGCGCTTGGAGTTGGCGAACTGGGCGTTGTGCACTTGCTGACCCCGCCGCTGCCACCCACGGGTATATCGAGTCCGAAATTGATGACCTGCGAATTGTTGCAATCGTTTTCCGCATTGTTGCTGAAACCCAAACCCGCCATCAGGAGTATGTTCGTACAGGAAAGGTTCCAAGTCGTTTCAGGGATGTAGCCTTTCGCAGACTCCTGGGTCGGAGAGGTGTTGCTCGCATTCCAATATGTGGTCTCGTGGAGAAAGTCGTTAAAATCAGTTCCTCCCACAGCCACATTGAACGGGGTGGATGCGAAACCCGACACTTGCAAGCCAAACTGCGCCGGTTGAGCTCGGAAGTCACAGCCGGCAGAAGCTTGATCTCCCGCGGAGATGCTCACGGTGATGCCTTGCGCTGCCGCTTGCGCCCACAGCGAGTTGTAGAACTGGTTTCCCGCGGGCCCTAGTCCGAGTTCGCAGAACCCATAGCTCTCGCTCATGACCGGCGCCAGGTTGTGATCAATGATGTAGAGCGCCGAAAGGTCTACGCCGGCCGTCGTCTCGGTTGATTCCGAAACGACAAAATCAATCTGGGCCTTGGGCGCGACTGCTCCAGACCATTGCGAGTCAATATCGGCCTCACTCTCGTCGCCCTGAGGACCGGGGTTCGGTCCGTCGTAGATAATCACTGGATCTTTTGCCGGCAGGCCGAACAGACTGCGGAAGTCGCGTGCATCCTGAATGTTGATGTCGCTTTCCGCCACAATTGCGATCGTCTGACCGCTTCCATCAATGCCGGAATTCCAAAGCCCCTGGACGTTGTAGATCGCGCCGAAGTCGGCTGGGCCAACAGCGTAACAAGTTCCATTTGGATAACAACCGAAGCCCGGCAGCGTGAATTGAGGATTCGCGGGAATAAGTTGCCTCGTCTTCGGAGAATAGGTTCCGAGGATTTTGCTCATTGAGTGGCGCGGGAAATTGTGCAGGGAGAGCACCCCCGCCACCGCTGAAGTCAGTGCCACCGGAATCTGCGGGTCACTTGCATTCGCCCAATGCACCTGGCCGTTCACGGAGTACTGATGGATCTGAGTGTGGAACGCCTGCTCAACCTGCGATTCAAAGCCCGAAAATTCGATCACCGACCGGCCATGGGTAATGCGATTGACCTGAAAACCGTGCGTCTGGAGCCATCCCGAGACGAGCTGCAGGTCTTGATCTGACGGGCCGAATTGAAGGCCGAATTCATCTGGTGTGAGCCACTTGTGGTAGTTGGGCGAGGCTTTGTCCTGCTGGTCATCGAGCAGTTTATGCAAGGCGAATTCCTGCTGCGGATCACGTTTCAGCACAAGCAGCATTCGCTGCATCAAAAGGTTTCCAGGCGCGGGGCCAATATCAAACTGCGGCTGGGCGAGAGGATGGGTGTTTCCCCGCAGAGCAATAACCTGGCTTTCGATGATTGGCTGTGTGATCAGGGGCTGCGGCAATACTTGCTGAGCAAAGCCTTCTGCGGATAGGAATAAAGACACGAGTCCGAAGCACAGAACTCTGGGGAGAGCGACACTCATACCCACACTCCTGCAGCGCGAGGCTGCAACCATCCTGCACAACTGTTAAGACTGCGTGAAGAATGAAGAGCGGCTGGGGGGAAGTCCGGCAACTCTAAATGGGTAGAAATATTGCCTTTTTTTGGGGGTTGCGTCAAGTTGTTTCGTGAAGATGCGGCCAATTGTTTCGTAAAGGTGCGGCCAAGGGCCCGAAACGGTAGCCGGGATCGACTACGGCTAGCGCTCTTCGTGAATGGGAGGGGTTTGCGGCTGAATTTCGTGCTTTCGGTTCAAGGCCGAGTAGAGCAGCGCCGCAATCAGGATAACGAAAGCGATGATCACTATGATCGGCCTTGCCCGGGCCCTGGGTGGGCAGAACATGAAACTTCGATGCCGAAGGCTGGAAGGTGGTGGCCGGAAATTCGGGTACTTAGTTGTGGTTGGCCAACTACATCGCGCTGTTGCCCGGAATACCTGGTTAAGCTCGCGACTCTCCACGGCAAGAAAGCGCACGGCGATTCAGCTACTTCCGGGCCGATATCCTGGCAAGCTCCCGCCAGGTGATCAGCTTGACATTCTCTTGAGCGAGAATCTCGCGGAATTGAGTGCTGTTGAAAAAATCGAAATCGCGCTGCCTCCATGCTGAGCCCCACGTTGAGCGCTCCCTCGTGGCCGCGCGCAGTTCCTCATCGTCAAAACCGGGATGAATGACGAATTCGGTCACTCCAGGTTGCAAGTTCTTCAGCGCCGAAATGTAAAACTCATCCCATTTGTGCGGCGGAACCTCGGGTGCGATGGTGACGGTATGGTCGAGAACTATGTCATCAGGGCCAAAGCTCTTCTCCAGATAAGGATGCTCCGCGAACCAATCTCTGGTGACGAAGACCGGCAACTTGTAGGCATGCGCCACGCGAACCATGGCATCGAATATTTCTTTGCCGTTCACAATCAGTCGATACTGGTGCGAATCGAGGTGGGTTGGGCGCACGCCCATTGCCAGCGCGCGTTCAATCTGCGCGCGTAATTCGATCTCAACTTCCTTCGGATTGATGTGCGGATCCTGGTCCCAGTCATGATGGAAGTACCCGTTCTGATCCAGGAGACTCGGCACCTTGTCGGCGTCAGCAACCGGACCCCAACGGTAATAAACTCGCTCACTGGTCACCGTGAGATGCAGACCGAAATCCGCGTCAGGATGGGATTTGGCGTAGTCAGCGATTTCTGGGAACCACGGGCAAGGCACCATCATGCTTGCAGAATTGATCGAGCCGCCTTCCAGGGACTTGATCGCCGCCGCATTCACCGCATGAGTCTCGCCAAGGTCGTCCGCATGGACGATGATGAGCTTTGTGCCCGCGGGGTATCCCAGGCGCTGCACCAGAGTTTGCGCGCACGTCGACGATGGGTAAGCAAATAGAAAGTAGCACAGAAGAAACAGAACACTCGTGGGTTTTTCCATCATCCTGCCTTCGAGTTGGGATCGGATGTATAGTGCCCGGTTTTCGACTTAACGGCCTTAATTGCCCGGCGTGACTGACGTATATTAACAACCTCAGTGCAGAACAGCACTCGCAGGAGGTTCCTGTGGCCAACGAATTTCCCAGATTCGATTTGACCGGTGACGTGGCCTTAGTAACAGGCGCCGCGCGTGGGCTCGGCCGTGCCATTTCTCTGGCTCTCGCTCATGCCGGTGCTGATGTGGCGCTCGGCCTGAGAGATGTGAAAACCGGGGGTGATCTTACAAAAGAGATTGAGGCCCTAGGCCGACGGGCGTTGCCTTTGCAGATGGATATGACACAGCGCAACCAGATCTCTCGCGCTATCGAGGATACGGCGGTGCACTTCGGACGTCTTGATCTCCTCGTGAATAACGCGGGACTGGCCCCTGAAAATCTCGCGGAAAATGTAACTGAAGAAGATTTCGATCTGACTCTGAGGGTGAACCTCAAAGGCACGTTTTTTGCGAGTCAGGCGGCTGGGCGGGTGATGATTCGCCAGAAACGCGGATGCATCATCAATATGAGTTCGCAAGCCGGATTTGTGGCGCTGCCGACGGAGTCGATTTATTGCATGACCAAGGCCGCCATAGCCCACCTGACCAGGTGCCTGGCCGTCGAGTGGGGCAAATACAATATCAGGGTCAACGCAGTCGCTCCGACATTCATTCACACCCCAGGTACGGAATCAGCCCTGGCAGATCCGGCATTCCGGAGCAACGTGATCGAGCGTATCGCGGCACTGCACAGGATTGGTGAGCCTACCGACGTCACAGGTGCGGTCGTGTTTCTTGCTTCTCCGGCCGCAGCGCTGATCACCGGCCACACGCTTCTTATTGATGGCGGCTGGACCGCCTTGTAATGCCGACGAGCAAGCCGCGTTCGACACAGGCCGGATTTCACTTCGGAAAGTTCGGGTCGTTCTTGATTTCGCGGATCTGCTGGATGTGGCGTTCGGCGTGAGTAGAAATCTCCAGCATCCACTGCCAGCAATCGATCACCTCGCGATCTCCAAAGCTATGCGCCCGCATGTCGTCGTTGGTGGTCTTGATGTATTCGATCATGGTAGCGCGGAGTGCCTGAAATTTTCCGAGTGCCTGCCCCATGTCCTTGTAGGTGTCGACTTTTTCATGCCCGCCGCCGGTCTTCGTATGCACCACTCGATCGATGCCGTACCAAAGAATGTCGGCGTCAGTGGCCACGGATTTTTTACTGCTCATATCCGGCGCGGCCTTGAGTGCTTTCTGGATGTCCCGCCAATAATCCGGTTCAGCCACGGCGAGATGGGACACGACTTCACGGATGCTCCAGCGATCCGGCGAAGCTTTGTACTCCAATTGCGTCGGCGATAAGCCACGCACCTGCTCAGCCACGATTTGCGTGGTCATTTCGAAATGCACGAGGAGATGTTCGCGGTCCTCTTTGTTCATAGGCGCGGCAAGTACCGGCGCGGCCAGTAGACAAACCGCCAATGTAAGGATCGCAAGGTCTCGTAGCCCAAGTGTTCGGAAAGAATTCACAGTAAAGCGCATGAAGCAGCACCCCTCTTCGGATCACCAACTTTGACGAAAAAAGACGGGAATGGTTATCACACCCAAAGTTCGAGCTTCGGGGACATCGCTGACCCACTAAGACGGCCAACGCCCTAAACTGACATGGGATAATGGGGCAACGTTGCGATCGGCCCCGTAGCTCAGATGGATAGAGCAGCGGTTTCCTAAACCGTTGGTCGGCAGTTCGACTCTGCCCGGGGCCTCCAGCACGTGAACGCCGTGGCTCACACTGGTGCTGCGCATTGGAGTTCGACGAACTGGATTAGGTTGGAAGCTTCGTTCGGGCTAGTTCGGAAGCTGATAGCACAGCTCGCCGAATGAAGCGGCTACAATCCCGAAAAGAAGGACATCAACCCACACACTTCTGCTACCGGTCAATTTGCTGTCTGGCTGCATTCAAGGGAGTCCCCTCAACTCCCGAAAAAGCTGTTAATGCTTCGTCTGTAAAGAGGATGACTTGAGGGTTCCGAATGTGTCAATCCCACGAAAGTGTCACCCAGAGACACGTTTTGGGCAGCGATCATTCGCTCAACGCGCTGGTTTGGCCCAAAAGTCGTCTCTCTTTAGCCTCAAGAAGGCGGTTGATTTCGATGACCAATTCCATCAGCCTTTCAGGGTCCTGCTCACTAGCCGCTTGTTCGCAGAGACTCAACCAGCGCTCTCTTACTTCACCTTCCATGACGTCAACCCTCCGCGGTGCGAGAGTACGAAGTGGCTTGGCAATGGCGATTTCTGACTAGCAAATGGATGGGCCAAGGGCATCGTGAGTTGCGCCAAAACCGGGCAGGAAGATCATGTAAGGAATTCGCTTAGTGCAGGCCGGGCAATCCCTGATGTTAACGATTGGTCTTCATCGTTGATAGATCAGATGGGACACGAACGAGCCTAGTCCTAACGAACGACGATGCTCACCAGTTTGCCGGTGTAGATCTTCTTGATGATCTGCTTCCCGGCGACAAAGCTCTGGACTTTTTCGTCGGCCAGTGCCTTTGTGAAGACCTCTTCTTCCGGCGTGTTCGGGGCAACGATAATTTTGCCGCGTAGCTTGCCGTTCACCTGAATTGGGATCTCGGCTTCGTCTTCTTTGGCGAGCTCGGGATCGAATTTTGGCCAGGGTTCTTTGAGCAAGTTGCTTTTCTCGCCGAGCATCTCCCAAAGTTCGTGCGCGAGATAAGGCGCAAACGGAGCGAGAAGAAGAACAAGCTTCCGCTCCACATCGGCTAATATCGGGACTGGCAAGCCGCTTGTTGCCGACAACTCATTCACCAGTTCCATAATCGCGGCGATGCTGGTATTGAAATGCCAGCGCCCCTGGAAATCCTCGGTCACGCGTTTGATGGTCTGATGAAGCTTGCGCTGGATGGCACGAGCTTCCGGAGACACACTCGAGGGAACCGGCGCGTGCCAGGACGGATCTTGGATGTGAGCGTTTTGCGCTACAAACCTATAAACCCTGCTGAGGAAGCGATAGATTCCCGCAACGCCTTCGTCCTGCCAATCAAGTTCGCGGTCGGGTGATGTAGCAAACAGCGTGTACATGCGCGTCCCGTCCCCTCCGAAGCGCTGCACCATGTCGTCGGGCGAAACCACATTGCCGAGACTCTTCGACATCTTCGCCCCACCCTTAATAATCATTCCCTGGGTGAAGAGGCGCTCGACGGGTTCGTCATTCTTGATGAGGCCAATGTCGCGCATGAACTTCGTCCAGAAGCGCGAATAAATCAGGTGAAGAATGGCATGCTCGACGCCGCCGATGTACTGGTCAATCCCCTTCTCGCCGAACCAGTATCCGGCGATCTTGGAATCAAATGGGGCTTTGTCGTTGTGCGCGTCCGTGTAGCGATAGAAATACCAGGACGAATCGACGAACGTGTCCATGGTATCGGTCTCGCGCTTCGCGGGGCCGCCGCATTTTGGGCATGTCGTGTTCGAAAATTCCGGAACGCGCTGTAGAGGCGAGCCGCCTGTCAGCGTGATTTCAACTTTGTCGGGAAGGATGACCGGCAGGTCTTTTTCCGGGACGGGGACGATGCCGTCTTTGTCGCAATAAACGATGGGGATCGGCGTCCCCCAGTAGCGCTGCCTGGAGATGCCCCAATCTTTCAGGCGATATGTGACTGTAGCTTTGCCGAAGTTGTGGGCCGCGGCAAAAGCAGACATCTTCTTGATAGCTTCTTCGCACGAGAGTCCCGTGAATTCACCGGAGTTGATGAGAGTGCCGTCGAGCGTGGTGAAGGGGAGTTCTGTTGACTCTTCTCCCTTGCCTGGCACAATGACCGGCTTGATCTCTATGCCGTATTTCTTTGCGAACTCAAAGTCACGCTCGTCATGCGCCGGAACGCTCATGATCGCGCCGGTGCCGTAGTCCATCAGGATGTAATTGGCGACCCACACCGGCACACGTTCGCCGTTGTAGGGGTTCACTGCCAAATGTCCGGTGTTTACACCGTGCTTCTCGATGTTGGCGATGTCGCCGCTTTCTTTGGCGTTCTTTTGCTCCGAGATGAGCTGATCGACTTTCAGCTTCAGCTCAGGTTCGAGCGCACACAATTCCTGAGTGATCGGATGTTCGGGAGCCAATTGCACCGAGGTAGCGCCGAAAATCGTGTCCACGCGCGTGGTGAACACAGTAATGACATCGCCGCCGGAATAGTCGAGACGGAAATCGACCAGCGTGCCTTCGCTGCGGCCTATCCAGTTGCGCTGCATGGTGCGAACTTTTTCCGGCCAGCCGGGAAGGCGGTCGAGATCGCGCAGCAATTCATCGGCGTACTTGGTGGTGCGCAGGAACCACTGCTCGAGTTCGCGCTGCTCGACCAGCGTGTCTTCGTGCCTCCAACAATGACCGTTGTTGACCACCTGCTCGTTCGCCAGTACAGTCGCGCACTTGGGACACCAGTTGACTTTGCTCTTTTTGCGGTAGGCCAGCCCGCGTTCGTAAAGCTTCAAGAAAAACCATTGGTTCCACTTGTAATACTCTGGAAAGCAAGTAGTTACCTCGCACGACCAGTCGTAGGCGAATCCCAGCCGCTTCATCTGCGCCTTCATGTTCGCGATGTTGCGGAGGGTCCATTCACGTGGAGGGACATTGGCGCTGATGGCGGCGTTTTCCGCGGGAAGGCCGAACGAGTCCCACCCCATGGGATGGAGAACGTTGTAGCCGTTCATCCACATATAGCGGGCGAGCGCGTCGCCGATGGCGTAGTTGCGCACGTGCCCCATGTGGAGCGCGCCCGAGGGATAAGGGAGCATTTCCAACACATAGAACTTAGGCTTTGTTGAATTGACCTCGGCGGCGTAAAGCTTGGGATCCTGCTGCCAGCACGCAGACCATTTCTCCTCGATCTGGTGAGCGTTGTAGCGGTCGTCGCGACGAGACGAGTTCTCGTCCGGGGCCGCGCTTGCAATCGTGCGTTCCTCCTGAGGCATAGGTGGTTGGAATTAGATTTTACAGGAGAGAGACGTGCTCTCCCACGTCTCGCAAAAACGGCGAGACATGGGGCACCCCAGGTTTATTTAACTAAGGACTTCAATGCGGCTACGTTTCTTAGATCGTCTCCCGGTTGATCGACCGGCGTTTCCGCGATAAAGGCAGCGTGCTTCAGCCGCGGATCGTTGAGGAGTCGGCGAAATGGCGCCGGGCCGATGGTTCCCTTCCCGATATGTTGGTGGCGGTCCAGCTTTGATCCGCGCGCCGCCTTGGCATCGTTACAGTGAAAAACGGGGACGTTCTTGAATCCGATGGTTGAGTCTAGTTGTTCCATGGTGTGCCGATAGCCCTCTTCCGAAACCATGTCATACCCCGATACGTGAGTGTGGCAGGTATCGATGCAGGCACCGACCGGCACGTGATTCCGCAGATGGTCGATAACTTCGGCGACCTGTTCGAAGCTGCTGCCTAGCGAGTATTCCGCGCCGGCGGTGTTTTCGATCAGGATGGTAAGTCCACCTTTTGCGAGATCGAGTTTGTGGCTAGCAGCCGAGATGGCAGCAGCAGTTTGAAGCAATCCCCTTTCGCGATCGGCGCCGCGGAATGAGCCAGGATGCAGAACGAGGTATTCGGCACAGAGCATCAGCGCGCGTTCGATCTCTCCGCGAAACGCCTCAATGGATTTCTTCAGAAACGACTCGGTGATGCTCGCCATGTTAATGAGGTAGTTCGTGTGGATCACCATCGGTTTCAGGTTGTACTTTTCGCGAAGCTGCTTCAGTTGGTCGCATTGCGGCCGGCCGAGTTCGTAGGGCGCCCATTGTCGCGGGCTGGAGGAGAAAATCTGAAATGTATTGCAGCCGAGGCGATACGCACGTTCCGCGGCAAGTTCCACGCCTCCGGCGATCGAGGTGTGAATGCCCACGCGGCGCGAGGTCTGCTTTGGAGGGCGCTTCGGTAAGGGGAGGTTGAGTGCGTCGGCTTCGCCGGCCATCCCCCTATTGTAGAGACGTTGCTTGCAACGTCTTTTGCAGGCCGCGTGTACTTCCCATTATTCGGGGTGTGGCAAGATGAGGAGCAGCGTTCTACATGTCCGGGTCTGTGCCCAGTCTGCTGGGTTATTGAGAATGTATTCGCGGACTGCGCTGATGTTTGAGTCGCCGCGAACAATTCGCTCGTAGTAACGAGCCTGCCAGATTTCTCGCTGCCAGCCCAAGGCGACACAGCGCCGAGTCACTCCAGCTTTGTAAGAGCGGACAATTGCAGCAAGCGAGCCGGCCGCCGGTGAGATCCCATGGAGAGAATGAAGGCCTTTGGGATGCGTCGAATACTGGTGGTCGCCTTCGATCCTGATGATTGCATGGACATGGTTAGGCATAACAATATGCGAATCCACTGAGACGTTTGAGTAATGAGAATCTAAGGCTCGCAGTTCTGAGTCTGCAATCCGTCCGATGCTAGAAAGAAGCACCTCATTGTTCCTGATTTCACCGAAGATGTGCCGTTTATTGTGCGCACAAATGGTGACGAAATAGAAACCGCGGGACCGATAGTCGCGCCAGCGATAACGAGTTGTTTCGATCCGATATTTGCCACGATAGAGCGTCACGGCCCAACAATTATGCACGCTCAACGCCACCGGCAAAAGACGTTGCAAGCAACATCTCTACATTGGGTTCCGTTTTGAAACTGGTACGTTTACACTTGTAACTCAACAGGAGACCCCATGCTTGTCGTTATGCAGGCGCACGCCTCGGCGGAGGACATTCGCCGGGTTTGCGACAAAATCGAAGCGCTTGGATATCGTGCGCACTCCATCCCCGGGGCTGAGCGCACTGCCATTGGAATCACCGGAAATCGTGGCGAGATTGAACTCGCAACGCTCGACGAGATGCCGGGCGTGCAGGAAGTCATTAAGGTCACAAAGCCTTACAAGCTGGTCAGCCGCGACATGAAGGAGGACAACACGGTTGTCTCCTTCCCCGGAACCGATGCGACCTTCGGCGGGCCGACGCTGGCAATTGTGGCTGGGCCATGCGCAATCGAGAGCCGTGAGCAGGCGTTTGCTGTAGCGGAGCGGGTGCATCGCGCGGGCGCGCAGTTTTTCCGCGGAGGAGCGTACAAACCACGGACGTCTCCTTATTCGTTTCAGGGCCTCGAGGAAGAAGCGTTGCGGATCATGGCGGCGATTCGCGATCGCTACGGCCTGAGGATCGTGACGGAGGCGATAGACAACGAGTCGCTCGAACTGGTCGAACAATATGCGGACGTGATCCAGATTGGCGCGCGCAACATGCAGAATTTCTCATTGCTCAAGCGCGCGGGGCGATCCCGAAAGCCTGTACTGCTGAAGCGCGGGATGTCTGCGACGCTCGAAGAATTCCTGATGGCCGCCGAGTACGTGATGAGCGAAGGCAACTACAATGTGATCCTGTGCGAGCGCGGCGTGCGCACCTTTGCGGATCACACGCGCAACACTTTGGATTTGAGTTTAATTCCCGCGGTTCAGCGTTTGAGCCACTTGCCTATCGTTGTTGATCCCAGCCATGGCACCGGCAAACGTAACAAAGTCACTCCGCTGTCGCGCGCGGCGGTTGCGGTCGGCGCGGACGGACTCTTGATCGAAGTCCATTGTGATCCGGACAAGGCGCTGTCGGATGGCATGCAGTCGCTCTACCCCGATCAGTTCGATGAGTTGATGGTGCAGGTGCGGCAGATTGCGCCGGTGGTGGGGAGGACGGTGCCTTCCTCTGCAGAACGGTCGGAGGTTGGTGCAGCCAGAGCAAAATGAAAACCAAGACATTGCTGATCACTAGCCTCGTGGCGTTAAGCGTCTATGCGCAGGAGACATCTCCCCCTAACTCAGACGTGGCAATAGGCAAGCCTATCAGCTGGAAAGCGGCAAAATACCCGAAAAATGCTCTGAAAAGCAAGATTCAAGGCAGCGTCGAGCTAAGACTGACGGTGGGAAAAGACGGAAGGGTGAACCACGTCGAAGTGGTGAGCGGCGAACCAGAGTTCGCCGATGCGGCCGCACGGGCAGCCACCAAATGGCTATACGTCCCTTACTTTCGGGATGCGAAACCAACTGAGGTACAGACGCTCGTCTCAATCAACTTCAAAGTAGACGAACGTGGCAAGCCGGAAATAACGGCGGCGTTCAAGGACGTACCCCCGCCGCCGTTAGTGACCATTTTCAAGGTTGGCAATGGCATTGATCCTCCAAGAGCGATCTACACACCAGATCCAGAGTATTCGGAGCAGGCGCGGAGCGATAAATATCAAGGAAAATGTATTCTTCAGTTGGTGGTCGGTCCGGATGGCAGGCCTTATGACATTAAACTCAGCCAGCCTTTAGG
>JBKPSP010000167.1:0-5098 GCA_046735175.1 Acidobacteriota bacterium | reverse complement strand
AGAAGGAATCGCACCAGCCACCGGGGACGCGCCAAGACTTGTGGCAGAAACGGAAGCTTGGACCACAGGTTTCCACGAAGCATTTGCTCCATACCGGCGCGCAGTTCGCGCTCGCGCCGGCTGATCACGGTGGTGTCGATGGTGATGACCAGCACGCTGTAACCGGCAGTTTGTGCGCGCTGCAAAGCGTCCTCAGCGGCGGCGCGGCCTCCAGTCAAGTACAGCTGATACCACAATGGGCCACCCGCGGCCGATGCCACATCCTCCAGTCGATGCCCGGAGACTGTCGAGAGAACATATCCCGCGCCTGCCTTTCGCGCGGCGCGGGCAGCGGCGATCTCGCCGTCCGGATTCATTACGCGAAGATAGCCGACGGGCGCGAGCAATATGGGCATGGAGAACTCGTACCCCAGCAATCGGGTCCGCAGATTGCACTCGGAAACTGCGACTGCCTGACGAGGACGAAAGTGAGCTTCTTCGAACGCGCGCAGGTTCTCGCGCATCGTTACTTCGCCTTCGGAGCCGCCGTCAATGTAGTCGAAAACTAGTTGAGGCACCCGATGTCGCGCAAGCGATCGCAGATCCTCGATGCTGACAATTTTCATCGACTGAGAAGATATCTCACCTCGCCATCCATCCACCGTCTACCACGAGCACATGGCCATTGACATAATCGCTTGCTGAAGCACAAAGAAAGACGGCGGCTCCCGAAACGTCTTCTGGTTTGCCCCATCTCCCCGCAGGAATGCGCTCCATGATCTGCCGGCTGCGCTCAGGGTCGTTCCGCAGCGCCTCAGTATTATCAGTAGCCATGTAACCGGGAGCGATCGCGTTGACGTTGACTCCGAATCTCGCCCATTCGTTCGCTAATGCCTTCGTGAGCTGGGCAACTCCGCCCTTTGCTGCAGCATAAGCAGGAACCAGGATTCCACCCTGAAACGACAGAAGCGACGCAATATTCACGATTTTTCCGCCTTGCCCGCGTTCGAGCATATGCCTTCCAGCAAGTTGTGAAAGACGAAAAACCGCTGAGAGATTCGCAGCGATCAGATGATCCCAATCTTCGGTCGAATAATCAACTGCCGGTGCGCGGCGAATCAAACCCGCGTTGTTGACCAGGATATCCAGAGATCCAAATTGCTCTACCGAACTCTGTACCAGTGAGGAGCAGACCTTCGGATCGGCGACGTCTCCGGCGAGGGATATCGCCCTTCGACCCAGCGCGCGAACGCCAGAACACGTAGAGTCGCAGTTGCCTGATTTTCCGTGCACAGCAACATTCGCGCCAGCTTCGGCAAGGGCAATCACAATCGCTGCGCCGAGGCCGCGCGACGAGCCTGTGACGAGCGCGTTCTTTCCAGCCAGGCTGAAGGCATTCGTGATCATGATTCGATTGTTACAGGATCGAGGCGTGGAGTTAGGAGATGAATGATGCCCAATGCTAGAAGATAGGCGCCACCGGCGATGAAGAACGGGAACTTGTAGCTGCCAGTCCATTGGAGCAAGTAGCCGACAATTTTTGCCATCAGCATGCCGCCGATCGCGCCTGCCATGCCACCAATACCGACCACGGAACCAACTGCTTGTGCAGGAAAGATATCGGAAGTCAGCGTGAACAAATTGGCCGAGAATCCCTGATGCGCCGCCGCGGCAAGCCCGATCAGCAACACCGCGCACCACAGATTTTCAACGCGATAGGCAAACACGATTGGCACGACGCTGACGGCGCACACCAGCATGGCAGTCTTCCTCGCCAGATTCACGCTCCTGCCATGGTGAATCATTGAGGATGACAACCATCCTCCGGCCACGCTGCCGATATCAGCCAGAACGTAGATCACCATTATGGGCAGGCCCAGCTGCGTGAGCCTCAATCCGTGATTACGCTGCAGGAAATCGGGAATCCAGAACAAAAGAAACCACCAGATCGGGTCGGTGGTGAATTTGCCGATCGCAAAAGCCCATGTTTGGCGATGAGGAATGATCTTGACCCATTTGACTTGCGGAACGGTTTTCACGCGATCCGCGGTGATGTAATCGAGCTCGCCCTTATTGACTCGCGGATGTTCTTCCGGTTTTCGATAAAGCAACCACCAAAAGACCAGCCACACAAATCCCAGGAATCCAGTGAACAAGAAGGCTGCGCGCCAGCTGTAGGCCACGGTAATCCAAGGCACAATCCAAGGCGTCAGGACTGCCCCCACATTCGATCCAGCGTTGAAAATTCCGGTCGCGAGTGCCCGTTCTTTTTGCGGAAACCACTCGGCCACAGTCTTAATGCTGGCAGGAAAAACTCCCGACTCGCCCAAACCCAACGCGGACCGCGCGACGATGAAACTCCAAAGCGATCCTCCAGCGGCATGCGCCATCGCAGCCAGGCTCCAAAACACCATGGAAAACGCATAACCCAGGCGTGTACCCAGCCGGTCAATAAGCCGTCCGACCAGCACCATTCCCGCTGCGTAAGCAGCCTGGAAGGCAAAAACCAGATTGCTGTAATCAATTTCGTTCCAGCCAAGATCGTGCTGTAACGTCGTTTTCAGCACCCCCAGGACTTGCCGATCCATGTAGTTCTTGGTGACACCGACGAGAAGCAGCGTGCAGATCACCCAGCGAAAGCGCCCAACATGGAACGAGGCATTGGAAGGTACTTCGGATGTATTTGGGTTGGGCGAGCCCGAAGAATGCGGCGCAGCTGTGGGATGCATAGGACCGACGGCAGTTATTTTTTGCGGCCAGCTTCCAGTCCGGAGCTGCCATGATCAAACTCGCTCTGAACATTGACTACGCCGAACTGCCGGTCTTCCACTTCCTTGTGCGCAGCCATCGCCCACAGAAAAGAGATACGGTGCCCCGGTACAGATACATTCGGGTGAAATCCACTGGGCATCAGTACAGCGTCACCGTCGCGTACTACAGTGACCAGCTCCGGATATTCCGTATTGTTATAGACCAATTGGATTCCGAATGCTGGCTCCGGCATGTTGAAGAAAACGTAGATCTCTTCAAGCATCTTCGCGTGCTCGTGCGGAGGCCAGCTGGTCCAGTTGCCAGGCTCTGAGTCTGTGAATCCAGCAACCAATCTTCCCGCTTCGATGTTTCTTGCGAGCAGCATATTCAAGTGCCGCCTTGACCCCGGCCCCCCGGTGTTGAAATTTAATTCCGGGTTTTTCTCCACGTCAACGTAGCGAACCAACTGCAGAGGATAATGGCCGGTAACATCAGACGAAAATTCCGCCAGGTCGGCATGCGAATTGGTTCGCAGATTCACCGGGGTATCACGCGGAATATAAACGGAGTCGAACCGCCCCATCGTTATGTCTTCACTGGCCGCCGCGACTTGCACTTCGCCAGATAGACAGATCAAGCCGGTTTCACGATTCTCGGTATTGAAGGTTTCGCTGGGTTTCGAGCTATTGAGAATGATACGGCCGTAGGCCAAGTGCCGCATCGCGCTGTTCTGCGGGGTGACCGCGAGGCGACGGCCGGTGTGTTCGTTGGTGTTACGGAACAGCAGCTTGTCGGCAGCTTCGCGCGCATCAGGGTTCATTGAGCTCTCTTAGCCATGCAACCAAACTGTTGCGCTGAAACATGACGCAGTTGCCGGCATACCATCCGCGGGCATTCCATCCGAATTACCCGTGGGGAACGTGTAGCATAGGAACCTGCTCCAGATGGTGTCAAACCATAAAAACTGAAGTTTGATTTCAACGAGGCTGAATGAAGCCGTTCGGTCCCCGCCCCGGGTCCTGCAGCATTTCCCGCAACGAATTCGCAATGGACTCTGTCAACTTCCTGGGATAGTCGGTCGGTACCATGGCCAGCCCCAGCATACGGGTTATGCGATGTCCTTCGATGCGGAAAGTCTGAAAGAAAGTGCCGGTGTGCTGCCGTAACGCATGCTCGGGCAGGACGGAATAGCCGAAACCCGATTCCACCAAGCGCTTGATTGCCTCCGTATCATCAGCCTCCATAATCACATTGGGTGTCACGCCGATCTCTTTAAACTTGCGATCGATAATCTGACGCAGGTTGCTGCGCTTGGGGTAGAGCAGGAACGGCACATTGGCAAGATCTTCGGGCTTTATCGTTCGAATTCGCCTTCCGCTGGCGCCTTCTCTGGCGTGACGAAGTACCAGAAGCTCCTCTTCGAAGAGGGGAATAATTTTCAGGCCCTCTTCTGGCACCGGAAGCGTAACCAGGGCGAGATCGAAACGGCGGTTCCGCAATCCCTCAAGGCTTTCTTCGGTGGGGTTGACGGTTACGCGGATCTCGGCGTTGGGATACTGCTTTCGGATCTGGCGCAGCGGCTTGCCCAGCTGATAAATCAGCGTGGTAACACCAGTTGTGAAATTGAATGGCCGCGTGTCAGCGGAGACGTCGGTTTCGAACTCCTGCTTGATCTGATCGCTGCGCCGCACCAACTCCCTGGCATGTTCTGCGAGACGCAGCGCCGCTGGAGTGGGGCTAAGTCGTTTTCCGTCTCGAACGAACAGCTCAGTATGAAGTTCGTCGGCTAGATTGTGCAGTTGCAGGCTTACCGCACCTGGCGAAAGGCAAACCTTTTCCGCAGCGCGCGTCATACTTGATGAATCAATCACCGCTAGAAACAACTTTAACTGGTAGATATCCACGCCTACCGCCCCTCGTGAGATCGCAGCTTTAGCTTTCCTAAAACGGCCCTTTAGCATTTTCAGATTGACGCTCGAAGGACACGCCACTAGCTTGTGAGTGCTGGTTACGCCTACTTTACCAAAGAAGAGAGTGGGTTTGCGCGGTCAGCGCAGCACAATGCTGAACCTGTCATCGCAGCGAATATGCAAAGCCTGGTCCGCGGCATGGAAACATTTCCGCAACATTCACCTTTTTCTTTTCTTGCCTTGCCTTCTCGTATCCTCGGCTGTCCCCGCCCAGGAGGCAGCGCCTGAAGGTTTTTATATCTGGCGGGCGGAGTCGCTAAAACCTTATCTCGCACAGATGGCAGTTGAAGCATCTGACGATCCGCACAAATTCGCCGTTCGGCAGGTAGCCGATTATCCCGGCGATAGCTACCTTCTGGTCCATCGCGAAGGCGATGGTCAGGTGGAGTGGCACGAGA
>JBKPSP010000166.1:0-30311 GCA_046735175.1 Acidobacteriota bacterium | reverse complement strand
AGAACGCGATGGCGGGATCTCGCCGTACGTCGTCCGTCGTACGTCGTACCCGCGCGCTCGGACCTTTGGTCGAGGTATTCGCGGGATGCATCCGAGGTTTTGGTGGACGACGTACGACGTACGACGGACGACGATTCTTCTGGGTACTCCATCCCGCTTGGAATAACAATCTGCTGAGTGACCCTTTGATCAATCGGGATCACGTAATTCCCGCGCGATCCATAATGAAAAACTCCGACTACCGTCGGATGGGCGCGCATCACGGTGCGAAGGATTCGTCCCTCAGCGCGGCCGTCGTTGCGAAACGCGGTGATCTCGACCAGAACGCGATCACCGCTCATGGCTGAGCCGACTGCGTGTGGAGGGATGAAGATGTCACCTGAAAGGCGTGACTTGACGTTCGCCGCAGCCGAGGATAGGTCGGGTATCACAAACCCAAAGCCGTCGCGGTGCAGGCTCAGCTTGCCGGCGATTGCATTTTTTCCTGTTGACGCCTGCGGAATGGCGTAGCGGTCAGAGTCAAGCTGCGCCAGTTCGCCGCGCGCGACCATCTTCTGCAACCGCCCGGAGAGTTCCTTCCGCTCGTCGCCGTGCAACCCGAGTTCGCGGACGAGCTGCTTATAACCGGCGGTTTTTTTCGGCTGGCGCTCGAGTTTTTTCAGAATCGCAGAATCTGAAAGCATCTTTCGCGCAAATCCCTATGCGCAAAACAATTCTATTTGAGCGCCGTTCAGTTCACTTTCGGGGACGGCTCTGGCCTGCAGGCTTCCGGGTATTGACACGTTTTAATTGCGGGTATAAAGCTGGTGGGCCATTTGTAAATAGGCTTCAATTCACCAAAACGTTCGACTGGTTCGCAAGAGCATCGAGGGGCAAAGGAGGCAGTATGCAAGGACGTTCGTTCGTGCTCGGTCTGGGAATACTGGTTTCGTCAATGGTTGCGCAATCCCAAATGCAGATCTACGGCGCGTGGCACTGCGGAAACGATTTCTGCACTTGGGCCAGCGTGCGCAATATGACTGACTTCGATACGAAGGGTCATTGGATCATCGATCGCGGCGACGGATCCGGTAAACCTTCGGTCAATCTCGTCATCCTTAGCTTTGTGCAGCCAATGAAGCTCCTGAACAAAACCAACGATGCCGGTGACGTGAATGGCGTGCCGATCGGCATGAACTCGGCGGTCGTGCAGTATTTCACCAGCCATAACGTTCGCGTGATGCTCTCGATCGGCGGGATTACATACACGAGTTTCTGGGACCAGGCGCTGTCGAGCAATCCAACTCAGCTGGGATTGAACGCGGCAGCGCTCGCTCAGAGCCTTGGCGTGGGAATCGAGATTGACTACGAGAACAGTTCCAGCCCGAACCTGACCGGACTGCAGGCATTTGTGAATGCGTACCGCTCGCAAATTCCTTACGATGCGACGGGAACGAACCCAGCGGCACGATTGACGATCGACCTTGGCGCGGGCGATCAATGGCTTACTGATATCACTCGTTACGCAACTGCCAACTGGCTCAACAACGCGTCGCCGGTGCTGGATTATGCCAACGCAATGGTTCCAAACAAGCAGCCACCCAGCGCGTCATCAGCCGAGAGCAATTGGCAGCAGCACATCGATGGCAAGGCGAATTACGCACCGCCGGTTCCGCCACTTGCGCCCAACCGGTTTACGGGGAGTTTGTACATCGTAACCGGCAGGAATCCGGCGCCCGAGTGCAACAACTTCACCTCGTCGCTTGAGAACAGTACCGGGAGCTACGTCCAGACGGTCGCGCCGAACGGAGCCGGCACAACTCGCGGCATGCTTGGACTGATGTTCTGGGCGGCTGAGTGCCAGGGCACGCACTCGGTCTGCACGACTCCGCCAAACACGTGCGAGGCGGGCGTGGGAAGAGGCGCGACGACGTATAGCATTCCGTTGCCCATGCCGGCGCTGCGGCAGAACTAAGCCATGTTGTGCGTCGTGCGTTAGGCCAACTCGTGTGGGTAGCGTGCGGCGCACGGCCTTGCTCAGGCCCGAACTCACCGGCTGAACATTGATCTGATTCTCGCCTACGTCCTTAGGTGCGGGGCTGCGAGAGCTCTTCGCGAATGTCTGGTGATCGACCTTTTTCCTAAGGTTTTGCCCGGAGTTTCGGCTGAAAGCCCGTGTCAAGTAACCAGATATGCACAAACTATTCCCATTTTCCACATTACAAAGCCTTGTATGGAGAGTAGAATTTCTATGGCCACCGAAGCGTAATTCGGTTCCCAAACAACATTTTCCTTAAAAGGATGGTTCTTCTCACATGTGGAAGCCTACAAATCAGCCCACGGCACCAGGTCGTCCGACCGAGCCGGAGCGTACACCAATCTCAGCGCCGAGCGCTCCTGCGGTAACGGAAACGGCCGCCAGTGCTCCGCGACCCGTTGCGGCCAGCACAGCCGACCAGGCTACCATCGGGAAGTCCCTTGTGATTAAAGGCGAAGTCACCGGGTCCGAGTCGCTTTACATCGACGGCCGCGTCGAAGGCTCGATCAACCTCGCCGGCAATCGTGTTACCGTTGGACGGAACGGCGTGGTCGCAGCGAACATCAATGCTCGCGAGATCGTGGTGCTCGGAAAAGTTCGCGGCAACCTGACCGCGAGCGATCGCGTGGACATCCGCAGCGACGGCTCGCTGACTGGCGATGTTGTCGCGGCGCGCATCTCGATTGAAGATGGCGCGTTCTTCAAGGGCGGAATCGACATCCGCAAAGCCGGACAGCCCGCGAAGGCCAACGGCGAAGACAAGCCGGCAGCAGTTTCGAGCAACGAGGCGGTCGCAGCGCGCGCGTAGGTCTTGAAAACAAATCAGACGTGAGGTCGGGCATTCGTGTCCGACCTTTTGTGTTTCCGGCCACATTCGTGCGTGAGCATCAAACCTGGCTCATGACCCCGCATCTAATTCGCACGCCAGCTTAAGTTGGCGGAGAAGTCGCGTCACTTGGCAATCAATGGGCGGCGCTGTCTGGAGTTGGAGTATGCGTAAAGGATTGTTTGTAGTGTTGGCAGGTGCGAGCGCCGGATTGGTTGGGTGGTTGTGGCTGAACCGAAGCAGAGAGCGTGTCCCCAACATCAATGTTAAAACCAGCGATCTCGATTACCAGGATCGCTCTTCGGAAGAACTCAGTTCCGCGCACCTCATCGATCTGAACGAGGCCAGGCCAGCTGAGTTCGTCGCCTTCAATCTCTCTCCGGAGGCGCTTGACCGGTTGATTGAAAATCGGCCGTACCGCAGCAAGCTGGAACTCCTCTCTCGCATGGTGCTCGCCGAGCCAGAGTACGAGGCCATCAAAGATAAGGTCGGAGTCGCGGAGAGCCGGGAGCCGGTAAAGATTGCGTCGTGACTGCGGTCTGGATCGTCGCCGGCTAAGCTGCCTTTTTCGGCCGCTGTTCTACCTGCTTCTTATCCACGTCGATGGCAACGTGCTCATGTTTAATGGTGAGCCGGAGCCGGTCGTAAATGCTCATATAACAGTTCGCGATCCATACCAGTGAAAACAGCGAAATAAAGTAGCCGCGCCAACCCCCATAAATCAGTTGGAACCGTGTGATCGCAAGAACCGCTGCGGTTACGTAATGGCTGAGGCAGTACTCGCAGGTAAAGATGTAGAAGAACTTGCGCTGCAGGTAGGGCTTCGCGTTCTCACTCTGGTTTTTGCAAAACTCACGCGGTTCGCGAAAGATGGCTTCGCGCGTGAGCGTCCATGCGATACACGCGATCGGAATAGCGAGCAGAAATAGGATTGAAACCTGCTGGCCCAGGGACACGCGTTTAGATGCTCTAGACAACGTGCAGGTTTGTAGTGAATGCTCCAAGCAGCCAGCGGTGGCCGCTCGCGTTTTACCCCGTTTTTCGAACCGATGTGGAACAGGCGTCCGAAAGGACGCTAATTTCGTTTGCAGGTGCGCGCGAATATTTCTGATGATCAGGTGAGCTTGGGCCGCTTCTTCAGGTTGGCGACACGGCCGGAGCGGCTAGCGAGCATTCTCGCGCTGACGCACCGAATCATGGCAGCGAAACCCAACCGAACTAGGGCATGCAAGAGATCCCTTGCGCTCAGGTTGAGGATTTGCGTCTTCGCAGGTCCATTGGCAACTTCGATCTCGTAACCCACAGTCCAGCCGCGACCGCTGCTGCCCATGTCACGACTGTTAGCGCCAGCGCTTTGACATCGGCAATGCGGCTTCCGGTGAGCGTGATCAACGTGGCAATTCGCCAGCTCAGCAGTCCGGCGAGAATGGAAACTACAAAGCTTTTGCCTATTTCTTTCCAATCTAATCCTCTTGCTGAAACCAGGCCACGACGATGCAGTAGATAGGCGGTGATCAGGCAATTGCCGGCAATGCCGAGATCCGAGGCGATCACCAAGCCAATCGCGGAAAGTTGCCGGTACAGCAAGGAGTAAACCGGCAACGATGCGAGCGTGATCACGGTGCTGGCAACCATAGGTGTGAGCGTATTTCCTGCCGCGTAAAACGCGCGAGCATAAAGGCCTTGCGCGGACCAGAACACCAAAGACAAAGAAAACCAGAAGAAGTAAACGGCGTTGGCCTGCGAGTCGGCGAACTGCAAGTGGCCCCGGCGGTAAACCAGGTCAAGCAGGGGCAGCGCTGAAACAGCCATCAGGCTCGAAGCCAGCAGGGAAGCGCCCACGATGCGGTAGATGGAGGCGTTCACCGTATGGGCGAACTCGGTCAGCTTCTTCTCGCCGAACAATCGCGCAAAGAATGGCAACGATGCCTGGCTTGCCGCCTGGCCCAGCACGGCAATCGGGACTTGAAACAATCGCTTGGCGTAATTCAGGCGGGTGATGTCGCCGGTGGTGCCGGAGGCGAAATAGCGGAGAATCCAGTCGTCGGCCGTGACGAGAGAAACTCCGAGCATCAGCGGAATCGAAAGCTTTACCCATTCGAGAAACGCGGGATTGCGGAAATCGAACGAGACTTTATAGCCGACTCCGGTCTTCGCTGCACCAATCGCGTTGATCAGAAAAATTCCTACGAACGCTCCTGCGACAGCGCCATAAGCGAGGGAGGAGATTCCAATTCGCCGGGAGAAGAGGACTCCGCCGACCATGATTCCGCCGTTATAAACGATCGGGCCGATTGCGGGAAGCAGAAACATGCGGCGCGAGAGCAGGACCGCGGATACGACGCCGCCAACGTAAAAGAAAATCTGCGCGGGAAGCAGGATGCGCGTGAGGTGCACGCACAAAGCGAACTGATCCGGATCGAACTTGCTGAACATGAGCCGGTTCAGTTGCGGCGCGTAGATTTCGGCGGCGATGATCGCGGCAGCCAGGACCACGGTCATTATTGTGATCACCGCGGAAAATGTTTTGCGGGCTTCATCTTCGCGCTTCTCCGCGAGGAACCGGGTGTAGATGGACACGAAAGTGATCGAAGCCGTGCCCCCTGCGACCAGGTAGTTCACCCAGTCGGGTATGGTGAACCCGGCGAGATAGGCGTCGGTGATCTTAGTGGCGCCGAACGCCCAGGCGATGTACATCTCTCGCAAAAAGCCGACGATGCGAGACAACATGATGGTCGTGACCAGCAGGACCGTGGCCGAAAATGCGGTGTGCTCGCGCGAAGGATGCAGCAGGCGCAGAAAACGGCGTCCAAACGGTATTGTTTGTGGAGATGAACTCATGCGCGGGTTGGGGAGAGGGGCATCTGGGGCGATTCTACATGGCGGCATTCCCGGCGAACGTATTACATAGGGTTCGCAACCAGCGGCCAAACCGGCTCTTTGCAACTTTTTTCCGAAATCCCGAATCAATAGGCCGGATATAATCCCCAACGTGCCGGGTCAAGCAGTCATCCAGGACAGGGTGGACTCCGCTCTGCTGCGGCGTTCCTTCCGCAAGGCGCTGCCGTGCGCGGTTCGCGGCGAAGGCGCTTATTTGTGGGACGCGAGCGGCAAGCGCTATTTGGACTTCGCCGGTTCGGCCGCAGTGAACTTCATCGGTCACGGCGTGGCTGAAATAGTGTCGGCGATGACCGAACAGGCACGCTTGCTTGAGTTCATTCACGGAAGCCAATTCACCACCCCGATTGCGGAGCAATACGCAAGCGAGCTGCTGGAATTCGCGGGAGAGAACTTTCGCGGAGGCGCGGTGTATTTTTGCAGCGGCGGATCGGAGGCGGTCGAAACCGCTCTCAAACTAGCTCGCCAATATCAGGTGGAGATGGGCGAGCGGCAGCGTTGGCAGATCATCAGCCGCGAACAGAGTTATCACGGCGCTACGCTTGGTGCGGTCGCAGTTTCGCGAAACAAGCTTCGGCGGGAAATTTATCGTCCCATGCTGCGAGAGTTTGTCGCGGTGAGCGCTCCGCATTGTTACCGTTGCGCTTTTGACTGCACGGACGGATGTTTCAATTGCGGTCAGCAATATGCGGCTGAGATCGAGCAGGCCATTGCAGATTCCGAAGATCGGATCGCGGCGGTGATACTGGAGCCGGTCAGTGGCGCAACGCTCGGCGCAGTGGTTCCGCCGAAAGGGTATCTGGAGAGAGTCGCCGAAGTCTGTCGTCAGCGGGACGTTCTGCTGATCGCAGATGAAGTGATGAGCGGTGTGGGACGGACCGGACGCAACTTTGCCGTCGACCATTGGGGAGTGACGCCTGACATTCTCGTAGCCGCGAAAGGTCTGTCCAGCGGATACGCTCCGCTTGGGGCGCTGATCGTTTCCAAGAGGGTGGTGGACGTAATCGCCTACGGCTCGGGTTCTTTTATTCATGGGTTCACCTATAGCTCGCATCCGATTTCTCTGGCTGCCGGGCGCGCGGTGTTGAATTACATTTCGCAGCACAAGCTGGTCGAAGCCGCAAATTCAGCAAGCGACGGATCAGCAAAGGCGTTGCGTGAAGGTCTGGGCCGATTATTCGAGCATCATTCCGTCGGCGATGTGCGGGGTATTGGATTGCTTTGGGCCATCGAGTTCGTTGCGGATCGCGCCAGTAAAGAGCCTTTCGCGAGCGAGCTGAATTTCTGTGGACGCGTGGCCCAGGCTGCAATATCGCGCGGGTTGCTGGTTTATCCAGTGCAGGGGTGTGCGAATGGTGATAGCGGCGATCACATTTTGATTGCTCCTCCGGCGGTCATCACTCAAGAGCAGGTTTTCTGGGCGGTCGAACAGTTGGCTGCCGCTATTGATGAATCGACAGCTCGTCCCTGATCTCCAGCTGTTCGCACCACGCGGCTTTCTTCTTCAAAGTACAGCGGTCTATACTCTGGCGCGATGAAGCTCCCAACCATTTTCCTTGCCCTTGTATGCCTTTCGCTCGTTCCCGGTTTGCTGGCAGGTCAACAACCAAGCGCTGGCGAGCAGGCTCTCAGCAACAAGAACTGGTCCACCGCAGAGCAGATCTTTGGAGATGAGATCCGCGCCGACGCGAAAAACGGCGAAGCCTGGTTTCATCTGGGAGAAGCGCTTTATGGTGAGGAGAAGTTTTCCGCGTCCGCAGACGCGTTCGAGCATGCCTCAGGCGCAGGTTTTGAGACCATGCGGTCGCAGTTCAAAGAAGCCAAGTCTCTGGCCAGAGCCGGCCAAGTTGACCGCACCTTCGAGGTTCTGAATCAGCTCAATAAAGCCGGCTTTCCCAACGTGAACAGCCTTGCTTCCGATGACGATTTCAAACCACTGCAATCAGACCGCCGCTGGAGCGATGTGCTGGCTGCAACTACCGCCAACGCAACTCCCTGCGAGCACACGGCTGAAAACCGGCAATTCGATTTCTGGATCGGCGAATGGACGGTGGAGACCACTACGGGCCAGCAAGCGGGTGCTTCCAAAGTCGAGCGCATTCTGAATGGATGCGCGCTGCTTGAGAACTGGAGTGGTGGCGGCGACGGAAAGAGCCTGAACATCTATAACGCCAGCAAAAAACAGTGGCAGCAATTCTGGGTTGATAGCGGCGGCGACGTTCACGAGTACTCGGGTGAGTTGGTAAATGGCGAAATGCGGTTCGAGGGTCCGGCGAGTGATCGTGCCGGAAACCGCACCATGCGTCGCATGACATTTACCCGGCTGGAGGGCGGGCGAGTGAGGCAGAGAGGCGAGGTCTCGCCGGACGGCAAAGACTGGACAGTAGAGTACGAACTGATCTACGTTCCTAAACGCGGCTGAGGTGACCATGCGCTGAACCGCGGAATCCACCGCGGCACGTTCGCACAGAACTGCTCGTATTCCTCTCCGAAGGTCGAGCGCAGCTTCGGCTCTTCATATCCCAACACGAACAAGTGGAACGCGAACCAGACGAACAGACCGTATTCCAGGATCTGAATATTCCCAAACAGCAGGCCTTGTCCGAAGATGGTTGCGGCCACGCCCACGTACATCGGATTGCGGACATAGCGATAAAGTCCCGTTACTACCAAGTGCTCGGGCGGAAGGATGGGCGCCGGTGTTCCTAAACCCTGAAGAGCAAAGCGTGCGAATGAATCCAGGATGAGCGGTGCGCCTGCGAGTAACAGAAGCGCTCCGAGAATTCGAAACCCGGGTGCCCCGAGAAGAGGACTCCGGAGGTGCCAGTGCGACAACCACCACGGGACGACGCCGGCGACAAAACCCGGCGCAATCACAAGAAATACTAAAGAGCCGAGAATGGCGGTTGGCCGGCGCGTAAATAGACCTGCAGATCAGTGTACGCCGTGCTCCAAATGGCGAGTTTCCGCAGACGATGACGCTATCTATTTAGTCTAAATTCAGCGGATTACGAATTGAGCTATGTTTTACCCGTCAAGCATTGCGCGAGCCGCCAGCTTTCGCCCAAGATGGGGTGGAGAAACAAATGGTCACTCCGGTTGCAGTCACTTCCAGCCGCTTCCGTCCCGCTCGACGCCTTCAACAGAGTCTCACCGCGGGGCTGGAAAAACAGGCGCTCGTCTGGATAGCGGAGCGCATTCCCGTATTCATTAATTCCGACCACCTGACCGCGCTCGGCTTCGTTGCCCAGTTGCTGACCGGGCTTAGTTATGCGATGGCCAGGTCGAACCGCATGTGGTTGATCGCCGGCATCGGATTCTCAGTCTTGAACTGGCTCGGCGACAGCCTGGACGGAACGCTGGCGCGGGTTCGCGATCAGCAGCGGCCTCGGTACGGATTTTATGTGGACCACATTCTCGACAGCATTGGAGCCGTGGCATTGCTCGGAGGGCTGGCAGTTTCGGGATACATGAGTGCGATGATCGCGATTGGCTTGCTGGTGCTATTCCTGCTGCTTTCCATCCAATCTTATCTTGCGACCTACACGCTGGGTGAGTTCCGCATGTCGTTCTGGAGCTTTGGACCGACGGAGTTGCGGCTTCTCTTGATGTGCGGGAACGTGGCCCTGTTTCGGTGGGCCTGGGTGCTGCATCATCGGTACCGCTTGTTCGATATCGGCGGCGCGGTCGGAATTGTGGGGATGGCGGCGATGTTGATTGTATTCACGGTCAAAAACACTATTCGCCTGTACCGTGAGGAGCCGATTCGACGAATGTAGAGACGTAGCTTGCTACGTCTTTTGTGGCGGCAGTACCGTCGATGCCGGCTGGAGACGTTGCAAGCAACGTCTCTACTAATCCATGTGGTTGTGCTGGCGCTCGACTGACCAGATATCCGCCTGCTTCTGTTCGAACGGATATACGTGAACCATCCAGCCGAAGACTTGAGGGTAGAATTTGCCTCCCGCGGCGTCGCAGGCTTCCTTGGTCGCGATCGAACCCCGCAATCCGAATTGTGAGCTGTTCGGCAGCACGTCTTCTTTTTTCTTATAGTCGGAAGGCAGGCACAGGTTCACGTGTGCGTGCCATTGCGCGATGCTCAGAGGGATGCGTTCATTCAGTTCGTCCTCGCTGGCGTCTTTCCTGGCGGTATACATGACGCCGATCAACTTGTAGCCATCGCCGGCTTTCTCGTACAGCAGAGAAGTCGGATGTGATGGATCGAAATGGTTTCGGGCCTGCCAGGCATAACGGTAATTTGTGAAGTGATATTGCTTCTGCGGAACATTCGGTAAAAAGATTTTGAAGCCGTCGTTTAAGGCGACATTGTAATCCTTGTATTTTTCAGCGGCTACGCGCGCGGCTTTGACGATCTCATCGGCTTTTTCCTGATCGCCGCGCTGGACGGTCCGCAGTTCGGTCATTTTCATATGCGGCCCCATGTCCATGTGCTTCGATTCCATGGAATGCATGGCCATCGCGGCGCCATCGCCCTCCGTGCCGGCCATGTCATGCATGCTGTGCATGTCCATTCCAGTGGACTGGTTCTGTGCAACCGCAAGCGACGCAATGAGGAATGAAATTCCGAGAAGCAGTGAGCGCATAGGCATCTCCCTTGCCAAGAAACTAACACTGATATTCAAGGGATGTTCCTAAAGATTGGTAAAGAGGTGTCTTAGGTTTGTCACCATTCAGTCCGTTTAATCCGTAGCCACGATCTTCACGTCCGCCAGGACCTTGGCCGCGCCCTCTGCTCCGGCGCGCACGCAATCCGGAACTCCGATCCCGCTGAGATAGTTTCCGGCGAGAGCCAGACCGGGCATTCGGGAAAGCAGGGTCCGTATGCTCTCGATTCGATCCCGGTGGCCGACTTCATATTGCGCCATAGCTTGATGCCATCTATAGATTCGAGCAAATTGCGGTTCGGACTTAATACCTAGTACTCCGGACAGGTCACTCTTCACGACGGCGAGCAGCGCATCATCTGAAAGTTGTAGGGCCTCTTCACCGCGGGGCCCTCCGAGGAAGCAGCGGACGAGAGCACGGTCGCCCGGCGCTCTGAAAGGAAATTTGTTGTGAACGAAGGTGGCCGCGATGATGCGGCGGGATTCAGTGCGAGGAACCAGGAATCCGAAGCCCGGTGGCAGCGCAGAGCGTACGTGGTTCTCATATCCAAGCACGACGGTAGCCGAGGAACTGTAGCGAACCTTTGATAAGAGCGACGCCAATTCGCCACTGGCGTCTGCCAGAAGCGCGCTCGCGGCATAGGCCGGCGTGGCGACGATCGCCGCGTCGAACTCCTCGGTTCGCCCGCTGCTTACAACAAGCCACTTGCCTGATTCCGGACTGATTTTTGTTGCGGCTGAGTTTGCTCGTGTTACCGAATCCGAAATCTGCGCGAGCAGGGTATCGACCATCTGTTGCATTCCGCCGCGCAATGAGGTGAAGAGCGAACGGGGCGAATCCGGCTGGTTGCGCCGGGCAGAAATCATGGCCTTGCCCAAACTTCCATATCGTGCCTGCATGTCCAGGAAGCGGGGCAAGACTGACTGCACGCTCAAGTTGTCGGCGCTGCCGCCATAAACTCCGGCGAGCAATGGATCGGCAACCCGGTCCACCATCTCCCGGCCGTAGTGGCGTTCAACAAATTCGGCGACGGAGAGATCTGAATCAGATTCCGCGGGACGATAAAACCACTCGCGAACCATTCGAAGCTTTGTGCTCCACGAAAACAGCGGAGAAGAGAACGCCGCGAGCAGTTTGGTCGGAACCATGAACATGAGGCCGTCAGGAAGCGGGACCAGACGTTCTTTCACCAGAATGTAGGTCTTTCGCTCCGAGTCGTTCGATCCGATCAGTTGATCGGCGAGGCCGAGTTCACGGCAGAGGTCTGCGGCCCAAATCTTTTCAGAGAGGAACGAGTCCGGCCCGGCTTCGATCACGCAACCCTCGACCACATCTGTCTGGATGACGCCGCCGAAGCGTGGGCCAGACTCGAAAAGCACGTACTCCAACGGCTCGCCCTGTTTCTTTCGCTGTTCGAGCCGGAATGCGGCAGAGAGGCCCGAGATGCCGCCGCCGATGATCGCAATCCTTTTCATTTGGATTAATGAGTTTCTCGGGTTGAGCGCAATCGTGAACTCACGATCGCCGCAAGCGCAGAGGTCAGCAGAGGCGAGTCGTTCAGAGACCCTGCTCGCCAAAGCTGCATTCCTTCGTTTTCGGCGAATTGCCTGAAGACGATGTCGATGTCGTACAACACTTCGACGTGATCGCAGAGGAAACCGATGGGTTGAATGAATACGCCGCGATGTCCGCTTCGCTTCAAATCGAGAATTGTCGCTTCGACCGTGGGGCCGAGCCATGCGCCGCCCGACATTCCCTGGCTTTGAAAGGCGAACCGCCACTCTGAGCTCTCGAGCGATGCCGCTGCGGCAACCAGGGCCGCCGTTTCGCGCGCCTGAATCTCGTAAGGATCACCGTCAAGGACGGTGCGGCTCGGGACGCTGTGAGCGGTGAAGATGACCGGAGCGGGAGAGCCGGATTCGGCGCCTGCCTTGGATCTTCCCGCCAACAACTTCTCAGCGAACGCTTCAATCAACTCAGGCTGATCGTGCCAGGACTCGACGAAGTCGAACGCCAGTTCCGGGTCGGTGCACTTCGAAAGCGAATTGCGGTACAGGCCGACACTCGTCCGCGAGTTCTGAGGGGCGAGGCAAATCACAACGGCGTGGGTGATCTTCTCGGCGATCATTCGCTTCAGGGCGTCGGAGATGTACGGCCGCCAATTTCTCATGCCAACGTACACCGGCATGTCCAGCTCTTTTGCCAGCAACTCGCCCTGGCACAACGTAAGTTCCGTCAGCGGAGAACGGCCGATGAGTTCATAGCGGCGTTTTACTTCTTCCACAGCTTCGCGCGGAAGCGGTCTGCCACCGGTCACGCGCAATAGAAAATCGGGAACGTCGTCAACCGAATCGGGGCTGCCGTGCGCCAGCAACAGGACGGCAGTTTGATCGTGTTTCGATGCGGGACTCATGTTCTGTATGTCTTATCCGACTCTTCCTGAACGTAGGCGGCGAGTGCCTTTACATTTTCAACCGGAGTTTCCGGCAAAATGCCATGACCAAGATTGAAAATATGTCCAGGCCGCCCACCCGCATAGTCCAGCACAGCCTTCGCGCCCTGCTTGACGTGATTCCATTCAGCAAACAGCACGGCCGGATCGAGATTGCCTTGTACAGCGCCGGCATTTCCTAAGCGCGCCCACCCTTCGTTCAGGGGCATACGCCAATCCAGGCCGATTACGTCAGCACCCGTTTCTTTCATCGCGGGAAGCAGCGTAGCTGTGTCTGTTCCAAAGTAGATCACGGGCACTCCAGTAGCCTTTACCCGGCGAATCAATTCTGTGGTGCGCGGCAGAACATAATCACGATAATCCTCAGAAGCGAGGCAGCCCACCCAACTGTCGAAGACCTGGATAGCGTCGGCGCCGGCGCGCACTTGCTCAACGGCATAATGCGACGTCACGTCAACCACCTTCGCAAGAAGTTGGTCCCAAGCGCCGTCGCCCGCGTACATCAGCTTTTTCGTGTTGATATAGTGGCGCGAGCCGCCTCCTTCGACCATGTAACTGGCCAGTGTGAATGGCGCACCGCAAAAGCCGATCACCGGAAGCTTTGATCCGAAATGTTGTGCAACCAGGCGAACGCTTTCGGCTACGTAGCCGAGATCTGCAGCTGAGTCAGTCCGAAGCCGCATTACGTCTTCGGCGTTCCGCACTGGGCGTTCGATCACCGGGCCCTCGCCTGACGAGAAATGAAAGGGCAGTCCCATGACCTCGAGAGGTAAGAGGAGATCGGCGAAAATGATGGCGGCATCGACTTGCAGAATTTCCGCGGCAGTTATGGTGACGTCAGCTGCGAGCTGGGGAGCCTTGCAGATTTCGATCAGCGAGTGGGCTTTGCGGACCGCGCGATATTCCGGCATGTAACGTCCCGCCTGACGCATGAACCAAACCGGCGTCCGGTCCACAGGCAAGGTTTTGCACGCGCGAACAAAGCGGGAATCGGGTGCTGACATGAAAGATTAATGTAGCACTGGGAAGGCAGTTGCCAGTGACTAGTGGTCAGTTGAAAGTGTGTAGGCTTTAACTGGCAACTGGCAACCGGCCACTGGCAACTGCTAAGTCAGCGGCTCGACCTTGTCCACGTGGATCAGGCTGGCGGATGAATCCAGCGTGCCGGTGACTCGCACGCGCTTCCCGTCATACTGTTGGACTTCCTGCTGATTGTCGAGCTTGTAGGAGATCGTCTCGGAGACCTTCAGCAGAAAGTTATCGCCCTGCTTGTTGATGGTTCCAACAAAGGCCTGGGCCGTTGATGATTGCTTTGGATTTTCGGAACTATTTGGCTGACTCGGCTGCGAGGGCGTGGGGTTTTGAGCGGGTTGCGTGTCAGGGCTCGGCTCTGGTGTTGGGGCCTGGTGCGGCCGGTCCTGCTCCGGCTGTTGCGGCTGCTGCATGTGCGACCAGAGGACCAGGTCGGACGAGAACGGTGACTTGGTCGTGCTCTCTTGCGCTACCGCAATGGTTGCCAGCAATAGAAAGACGATAGGTGACCAGCGCTTCATAATCCACTCCTTGCCGGTCTTTAGATGTGAATCCTGCGAATCAGGCCAGTAGGATTGCGCGCTTTTTCACGCACCAGGATGCGGTAATCCTTTTTACGCCGGAATCAGGGTGAAGACTGTACCCTGGTTGCTGTAGGCCTGCTAAGGTCTGGATGTCCCTTCGCGTTACTTTTGGTTGGCTGAGGCACCTAAACAGTACACGTTGGCGACGCGCTTCCACCCTATTATGTCGGTAACGAATTTCCCGGAGGTTTAGCGGCCATGGCAGCGAGTCAGGTTGTGCTCTATTTCGATCGTCAGGAAGACGCAGTTCAGTTCACCCTGGCTGCCAGCTCGATCATTGCCGACGGCGCCGCCTTGCGCGATACCGCGCTAAAGGTCGCCAAGGAAGTCTGCAAAGCGTCCCGTATTACGACCGAAGGAAGCCTAGAGCCGGGCGCGGCCAAAGTTAAGGTTCGCCGGCACGTCAGCTAATCCGACCACGGTGCCGGTTTTCTGTCCCACCGGTGCTTCTTCAATTCTTTTAATAGATCAGGACTGAGCGGGCCCTTGTCGCTCAATGCGATGTTTTCGCGTACGTGTTCGAGCTTGCGCATGCCGATGATCGTGGTACTCACTGCCGGATGCGAATTCACGAACCGCAACGCCATCTCTGCCAATGACATTCCCTCGGGGAGAATCTTTTTCAACTTGTCTACGCGATCCATCGTGTTGGCAAGGTTCTCGGGATTGAAATAGCCGGAG
Source organism: Acidobacteriota bacterium (assembly GCA_046735175.1). Taxonomy (GTDB): domain Bacteria; phylum Acidobacteriota; class Terriglobia; order Terriglobales; family Acidobacteriaceae; genus Gp1-AA145. The sequence continues at coordinate 15,195 of JBKPSP010000166.1, read as the reverse complement.
CGCCAGTCGCTCTTGGGGAACTTCGTTTCGCGGGTCATCTTTCCGCCCAAGCTGCCTTCATCGAGCGCGACCCTGACGATGACGCCTACGTTCAGTTCCTGGCATGCAGGGAACAGTTCATCTTCGGGCGATTGATCGAAGATGCTGTAGATCACCTGCACCCCATCGACGAGTCCGGTACGAATTGCCTTCAATCCATTTTCCGGTTCCCAACGATTGAGGCTCAAGCAAAAAAAGCGAATGATTCCATCTTGCTTGAGCTTTTCAACGGTCTTGCGAAAGTCAGGCTCTTCCGTCCAACTGTCGTCCCAGACGTGGAATTGCAGAACGTCGATCGCGTCGGTGCCGAGGTTCTTGCGGATCATGTCGGCGTACTTGAAGACGTGGTCCGGGGGAAAAACGTCGCGGTACTTGTACTCCGGCAACGCCGGCCAGCGGTCATTTTTGGGTGGGATCTTTGAAGCTGCGTAAAGCCGCTTGCTTTTGTTCTTGAAGATCATTTGACCGAGAAGGCTGTCGCTCTTGCCCTCTCCATAGGCCCACGCGGAATCGTAGAAATTGCAGCCAAGATCGACGGCGAGTTGCAGAGCTTCCAGTGACTGACGGTCTTCCGACCCACTCCATCCGCCCATTCCCCAAAGACCGTGAGCAATATCGCTGATTTCGAGTCTGGTGCGGCCAAACGCTCGATATTTCATTTTTCTTTCCTTAAAGATTTATTCACCACAGGGACACAGGGGCACAGGGAAAACATTTCTTGGTTGTTTCTTTAGGGTTCCCTGTGTCTCTGTGCCGCTGTGGTGAATGTAGTTTTTAATGCTTTTCCTGCGCCTTCTCCTGATAAAACTTTTGCAGCACATAAAATGCCTGCTTGCGCTGGCCTCGATCTGAGATCAGGCCTTTACGATTGTAATAATCCTGAACGCCGACAAGCGTTCGCCGCGGCGAACGAAAATCCATCAGAATCCACGGCGTCATGCCGGCCAGTGCCGGAATTTTCTGCAGCATTGCGAGTTGGTGCTCGTACAAGTTTGCCTGATACTCCTCGGTGAAGCGTACGTCCTTATTGCCGTGCATGCCAAACGGGGCACCGCCGCCGAACTCACTGACGATGACCGGTTTTGGGTACTTGAATGTCCATTGCATCTTGTCGGCGTCTTCGGGTCGATATTTTCCGTACCAGCCGACGTATTCGTTCAGGCCGATCACGTCGAGGTACTCACCGAGCGGGTCGTTCAGTGCGGCGTGCTGATCATCCGGATGTTCGGCTTTGTCGGAGGCCGAAGTGATCAGGCGAGTGTTATCGAGCTCTCGCGCGTATTCGGCCATGGACTTGAGAAATTCGTTGCGGGCTGGAGAGATTGGAGTCTCGTTAGAAATTGACCAGAGCGCCACCGCCGCGCGGTTGTGGTCGCGTGTGATTACGTCGCGCAATTGCGCCTTGGCATTTTCCAAAGTGGCGGGATTTTGAAAATCCATCTCCCAGTAAACCGGAACTTCGTCCCAGACAAGAAGGCCCATCTGGTCCGCAAGCCTGACCATAGCTTCGTTGTGCGGATAATGTGCTAGACGAACGAAGTTTGCGCCGAGTTCCTTAGCCCAGGTCAGTAGAGTTCGATCGTCTTCTTCGGAAAATGCTCGCCCGCCGCGGAAGGGAGCTTCCTCGTGCAGGCAAACGCCGCGAAGGAAGATGGGTTTGCCGTTAAAGATGATTTGGGTGCCGCGGGTTTCGATGGTGCGGAAGCCGATATTGTCGTTAATGCGATCTCTACCATTAGAAATGATGATGTGATAGAGCTTGGGATCTTCAGGTGCCCAAGCCTCCGGTTTTGCTCTTAGGCGAAAGAATTGCCAGCCAGGCTTGTCCTGCTCACCGATGCTTTTTAGGTTTAGTTCTGGTATTTCAAGTGTGGAACTTTCGGCATTGGGACCATTTATGTGCACCCAGCCCTCGATCTGGTCGGGATTACCTTTTGCCATTTGAACCGAGTAGTTCTCGATAAACGTTTCAGGCACCTCCACCAACTGCACGCTCCTCGTTAATCCGCCGTAGTTCCACCAGTCGGTGTGAATGCTGGGGACGCCTTCCGGACGACGCGTGTTGTCCACTTCTACGACAACGCTGTTCTCGCCGTCCGAAATTTGTTCGGTCACTTCGAAATTAAACGGCGTGAATCCACCCACGTGCTCGCCGAGTTTCTTCCCGTTCAGCCAAACACGCGCCAGATAATTCGCTGCGCCGAAATAAAGAAAGGTGCGCGTGTGCTCATGCTTTGAGTAAGAGAAATATCGCTGATACCACAGCGGCCCTTCGTAGAAGAGCAGCGATTCGCGCTGGGAGTTCCAGTCACCAGGAACCTTCAGCTTGGGCGAGTGGTCGAAGTCATACTCGATCAGATCGCTTTTCGACTTCGGCTTGGCATTCTCATAAAAGTGGCTGCTGAGGCCGGTCTCGTAGGGATCAACGATCGTATTCCAGACGCCGTCCAGGCTGATGGTCTTACGCGCGTTGACGTTCGCGATCAGTGGAGTCTCGCCCAGCAGGGGAATTGCAAGGAAGAATGTAATAAGAAGGGCAAAGAGCTTCATGGGTCCTCCGGGCTGAGGGACGAGTATAAACGTTGCGCCGCAGACAGACTTGGTGCTTTACGGCATAAGACAGTAAGATGTAACGCTTCGTGGAGGAGATCTCATGCTCGTGTCGGGCCGTGTTCAAATCTGGCTGGTTTCGGCGGTTTTGCTAAGTGCCGTTCCGAACTTCGGGCAGTCGGATTCGGCAAAGAAGAATTCGTTTCCGTGGATCGATACAAGTCTTTCAGCCGACGAGCGCGCGGCGATGGTCATCCAGGAAATGACACTGGATGAAAAGATCACTCTGCTGCACGGTACCGGACATCCTGGACTTGGTCCGATGAGTCCGTTGTCTTCTGGTTCCAACGGCGGTGCCGGATACGTGGTAGGAATCCCGCGTCTCGGAATTCCTGGCATTCAAATGTCCGACGCCGCCTACGGAGTGCGTGCGAGCGGCCAGAATGGTAGCTATTCGACCGCGTTGCCGTGCAATCTGGCGGCGGCAGCGAGCTGGAGCCTGGATGCCGCATACGAATATGGCGCGCTGATCGGACGTGAACTGCGTGCCCAGGGCTTCAATATGTCGCTGGGTGGAGGCGTTGATCTCACGCGCGAGCCGCGTAACGGCCGCAACTTCGAATATCTCGGTGAAGACCCGATTCTGGCCGGAAAACTGGTTGGGCAATTGATCAAAGGCACTCAGGACCAGCACATGATCGGCGATATCAAGCACTATGCCTTAAACGATCAGGAGAGCGGGCGGAATGCGGTCAATGTCAACATCGATGAGCGGTCGATGCGCGAGACCGATCTTCTTGCTTTTGAAATCGGCATTCGGGACGGAAATCCTGCGGGTGTGATGTGCTCGTACAACCGGGTCAACGGCGAATATGCATGCGACGATAAATATCTGCTCACCGATGTCCTCAAGAAAGAGTGGAAGTTTCCGGGGTTTGTCCTGTCGGATTGGGGCGCCGCGCACAGCATTGCCAAAGCGTCTACCGCCGGCATGGACCACGAGCAGCCGAACGAATACTTCTACGGCGATGCACTGAAAAAAGCCGTGCAAGCTGGAAAAGTTCCGATGGCAGAAGTGGACGATCATGTGCGGCGCATTGTGCGCTCGATGTTCGCAGTGGGCGTCATCGACGATCCGCCGCAGAAGAGCGTGGTCGATGTGATGCAGGGATTCGAAGTCGCTCAACAGATTTCCGAGCAAAGCATGGTTCTGCTCAAGAACGAGGGGCAACAACTGCCGCTCGATGCGTCGAAGGTCAAGTCCATCGCGCTGATCGGCTCGCATGCGGACATCGGAATGCTTTCGGGTGGTGGTTCCGCGCAAGTCGATCCTCCGGGCGGAAACGTGATCATGCCGCCGGGAAAGCGCGGCACGGTGTGGGGACATCCGGTGTGGTTCCCGACGTCGCCGATGAAGGCAATTCATGCGAAGGCGCCGAATGCGAAGGTTGAGTTCGATGCCGGCACGAACCCAGCATCAGCTGCCGCGCTCGCGAAGACTGCCGATGTCGCGATTGTGTTCGCCTCTCGCTGGGAGACCGAGGGAGCCGACGCTCCCAGTCTGTCTTTAGGTGACAATCAAGACCAGTTGATCTCGGCCGTTGCGGCAGCAAATGCGCATACGATCGTCGTGCTGGAGACTGGTAATCCGGTTTCGATGCCGTGGGCTGATCATGTTAGTGCGATTCTCGAAGCCTGGTTTGCGGGAAGCAGCGGCGATAAGGCTCTCGCCAACATTCTTTTTGGTGACGTGAATCCGAGGGGCAAGTTGCCGATCACGTTTCCGCGCAGCGAAGCAGACTTGCCACACAAGACCATTGTTCAACCGCCGCCAGGGACCGATCCGCCACAAGGCCCCGACCATTGGCGCCTGGTGCTCGAAGGCTTGCCCGCGTTTCAAACTACTTACGATGAGGGCCTGAAAGTTGGATACAAGTGGTATGACGTGGAGAAGAAGACGCCGCTGTTCCCGTTTGGATTCGGGCTTTCGTATACGACGTACTCGTATTCGGATTTGAAAGTCACGGCGGGTGAGCACGTTCGCGCGAGCTTCACGGTCAAGAACACTGGCAGCCGCGCTGGAACCGAGATCGCGGAAGTCTATGCTGGTTTGCCGGCGAGCACAGGCGAACCGCCGAAACGCCTAGTGGGATGGAGTCGCGTGAGCCTTGCTCCTGGTGAAAGCAAGGAAGTGTCGGTCGACATTGAGCCGCTGTTTCTTTCGATTTTTGATACGGCAAAGCACGGCTGGCAGCGAACGCCTGGAGAGTACTCGCTCTCGGTGGGTGGCTCGTCACAGGATTTGCCGCTGAGCGGGAAGGTCAAGCTGAACTAGCGTCACGTTTGCACGCTTTGGCCCGATCCAGAAGCAAGTTCCGTTCGCGCGAATTGCGTGCGAGAGAAGCGGCGCGTTCGAATTCAAACCGTGCTTCGCTCGATCGCCGAAGCTTCTCCAACAAGTCTCCGCGCACCGCCGGCAGCAGATGATAGTTCTTCAGCGCCGGTTCATCTAAAAGCTGATCGACGATCTCAAGCCCGGCGCCTGCACCGAAAGCCATGCCAACCGCGACCGCGCGATTCAGTTCGACGATCGGGGACGGAGTAACCCGGGCCAGCTCTGCGTAAAGCTCGGCGATCCGGCGCCAGTCGGTTTCGGTCGCTTGGCGAGCGCGCGCGTGGCATGCGGCGATTTCCGCCTGCAGTAGATACGCGCCGGGTGTCGTGCGAAGTTTTCTTGCGCGTTCGATTGCCGCCAACCCTCTGCGAATAAGCAGTTGGTCCCACTGCGCGCGGTTTTGATCAAGCAGAAGGATCGGCTCGCCGGAAGGTCCTAGTCGGGCTTTTAAACGCGATGCCTGGATTTCCATGAGCGCAATCAGCCCATGCGCCTCGGGCTCGGAGGGCGCAAGTTCCGCCAGGATGCGCCCTAGCCGAAGGGCATCCTCGCAGAGCGCGGGACGAGTCCAGTCGTCGCCGGCGGTCGCCGAGTAGCCCTCGTTGAAGACCAGATAAATGACTTCGAGCACGGACGAAAGCCGTGCCGCAAGCTCAGCGCCGCGCGGAACTTCGAAGGGAACTCGCTTCTCCGATAGCGTCCGCTTGGCGCGGACGATACGCTGGGCGATGGTCGGTTCGGGAACAAGGAATGCGCGGGCGATCTCCTCGGTGGTTAATCCTCCGAGCATGCGAAGCGTGAGCGCCGTTCTCGCTTCGGTTGAGAGCACCGGATGGCAGGCTACGAAAACCAGCCGGAGGAGATCATCGCCGATGTGGTCGTCGAGTGCCGTATCAAAGTCCGGGATTTCCAGTTCGCGGGCGGAGACCTCGCGCCCTAGTTCTTGGTGTTTACGGTCGAGCAGTTCGCGACGGCGGAATTGATCGATCGCGCGATGCTTGGCCGTGGCCATGAGCCACGCGCCGGGGTTCTCTGGAATGCCTGACTGCGGCCACTGTTCCATGGCCGCAACCAGCGCGTCCTGGGCCAGGTCTTCGGCGAGGGCGACGTCGTGGACCATGTGCGCCAGGCCGGCGATCAACCGGGGAGATTCGATCCTCCATACGGCATCGATCGCACCATGGGTCTCGGTCATCACCTGCGATCACAACACTTTCGTTGCGAATCGCGCAAGTGGTGGGATTTCTCGATCCTGGCGTTTACGCCAGGCCGACATCATTTCAGCTCTCGTCAGCCTGGCGATAGTCCGATGCGGGAAGGCGAATTACGCCCCCTTTTCTTCATAGCATGGTTGAAAGTCGGCTGTGCCGGCCTCGTAAACCTGCCGGATCTCGCATTCGCCTTCTCCCACAACCTTCAGGAAGTCTTTGGCCAGCTGGATCGCCTCTTCTTTCGACTTGGCGTTCAGAATCGCGAAGCCGCCGATGACTTCCTTCGACTCGGTGAACGGGCCGTCGGTGACGGTAACCTTTTCGCCGGATCGCCGCACCCGCGCGCCTAAGGCGCTCGGCAGGCATCCTTCGGTTGCAACCAGCCAGCCTTTCTTCATTCCTTCTTCAATCAGCTTGCCCATTGACGCCATTTCTTCCGGCGTTGGAGGCGTGTTGCGCTCCACACTCTTATAAAGACTCAGAAATTTCACGATGTCTCTCCTTTGTGAGATCGGATTCGGTCTTTTTTGACCGCTCTCCGTTAATACGTCGAATGACGTGGTTCGAAATCGACAGCCGTTTGAAGAAAATTACGAGGCCTTCTGCTTTTCAATCTGCTGACGCAGGCGTTCTTCCTGCTCGCGCAGCTCGGGAGTGAACTCCTGTCCGAAATCGGCAGCTTCGAACACCTGGCGGATCTCGATTTCCGTGCCGCCATCGAAGGGAGCGCGCTTCAGCCATTCAACCGCTTCGTCCATGGAACGCACCTGCCACAGCCAGAAGCCTGCGATGAGCTCTTTGGTTTCGGCAAATGGGCCGTCAATGATCGTGCGCTTGCTGCCTTCGAAGCGCACGCGCTTGCCCTTGGAGCTTGCTTGCAGCCCTTCGCCGGCCAGCATTACGCCCGCTTTTACCAGTTCTTCATTAAACTTGCCCATTTCGGTGAGAATCTTCTCGTCCGGCAGAACGCCCGCTTCGGAATCCTTGTTGGCTTTTACGATGACCATGACTCGCATTGTCTTAGCTCCTGATTTGAATTAAGAGGCCCAGTGTACCGGGTTTGCCGGCCATTTCCGGCCTCTACTGTGACGTCGAATAGGGAAGAGCGAAATCGACAATCTGCGAAATATTTTTTGGCACCCCGCAGCCTAATGATTTTTAAGGGTCTTAAGGGTTAGCTGACGTGCTGCGGCTTATCCATTACAATCATTGGCTAACTTCGCCGCTGACTGCCACCGAACCGTCCTCTCGTTGAAGCTCAGGTTTGCTAGTAGTTAGCGGCTAGGAGCTAGTAGCTCTGTCATGACTTCGTCCCGCCCCAATCCGCCGACTTTTCAGGAGTTGATTCTTCGCCTGCAGACCTTCTGGGCCGAGCGCGGATGCGTGCTGCAGCAACCTTATGATCTTGAGGTTGGCGCGGGAACGATGGCTCCGGAAACTTTCCTTCGTGTGCTTGGACCGAAGCCGTACAAAGTGGCCTACGTGCAGCCCTCGCGGCGGCCTGCGGATGGGCGTTATGGAGAGAATCCTAATCGTCTTTATAAGCACATGCAGTTGCAGGTGATTCTCAAGCCTCCGCCGGAGAATGTGCAGGAGTTGTACCTTCAGTCGCTGGGCGCGATGGGTATTGATCTGCGCCAGCACGACATCAAGTTCGAAGAGGACAACTGGGAGTCGCCGACGCTCGGCGCATGGGGAATCGGTTGGCAGGTGATGCTCGATGGTTTGGAGATCACACAGTTCACGTACTTCCAGCAGTGCGGCGGAGTGGATCTTTTCCCGATCTCAGCCGAGCTGACGTATGGGCTCGAGCGGATTGCAGCATTTCTACAGGACGTAAATTCTATTTACGAAATTGTGTGGGCGCGGGACCCGGAATCAGGCGCAGTGACGACCTACGGCGATGTGAGGCTCGCAGACGAGCTGCAGATGTCGGTGTACAACTTCGAAGCGGCGGATGTGGAGAGGGCGTGGAAGCACTTCGAATTGTGCGAAGCGGAGTGCAAGGCGCTGCTCGAACAGTATTCCCGCTTCACGCAAAAGCGGCGAGACGTGGGGCACTCCGGTACTGATCACGAAGAATCGGACCACGAGCCGAACTTGGGCGACAAGAAGCGGTTCCCACTGCTTGGGGCTTATGAGCTTTGCCTGAAGTGCTCGCACCTGTTCAACATCCTTGACGCGCGCGGGGCGATCAGCGTCACGGAACGTGTGGGCGTCATTGCACGTGTGCGAGCGTTGGCGGTTGGAATCGCGAAAGCGTGGGTGGACCAGCAGACGGCTGAAACCGAACTGCCGAAAGACGAACCTGAACCTGCGCGCGAGAAAAAAGTCCTCGACTTCGCCCCGGCAGCGACCTGAAAACTATCCGGCTTACCAACTCACGGATTACCGGCAAATCAGCGGGCTGGAGCACACGGCAGCAAGATCGGTCTATCTGCGCTTTGGCCGGAGTTTTGAGACAATAGTCGTTCCCCGACATGCCAGACTTTCTCCTTGAAATCGGAACTGAAGAAATTCCCGCACGGATGATCGCCGCTGCGCAGGCGGAGCTTGGGCGTAAAGTTGGAGAGCTTTTGACGCGCGAGCGCATCGGCGGCAGTGGAGAGATTCGAAGTGTCGATACCCCCCGCCGTCTCGCAATCGTTGCCTCGGGAATTTCCGCGGCGCAGCCTGACATTTCCGAGCAGATCAGCGGTCCCGCGGTTAGCGTTGCGTTTAAAGACGGAGAGCCGACGCAGGCGGCACACGCTTTCGCGAGAAAGGCTGGAGTCGAGGTTGCGCAACTTGGGCGCGTAACAACTCCCAAAGGCGAATATCTGTCAGCGAAGGTCACGAAGAAAGGCCGAGCTGCGGCTGAAATTCTCGGCGAATCGCTCCCGAAAGAGATCGCCTCGATCTACTGGCCGAAGAGCATGTACTGGCGTAAGACGAATGAGCGCTTCGTTCGTCCAGTGCGTTGGCTGGTTGCGATGCTCGACGGCGAAGTCATTCCGCTTGAGTTTGGAGGCATTCGCGCCGGAAACCTCACGCGCGGGCACCGAATCCTTTCGGCAGGCGAAGTGGCGGTTCCGCGCAGCTCCGAATACGTGGACGCATTGCGGAATGCGAAGGTCCTGGGTCGTGCCGAACGCGAACAGCAAATTCGCAAGGCCCTCGATGCCGCAACCCGAACGATCTCCGGTGCGCGCTGGCGCGAGGACGCAGCACTACTTGATACCGTCATCAATCTCACTGAATGGCCTTCGGCAATTCTCGGAAGCTTCGATCGCGAATTTCTGCAATTGCCTGAAGGAGTGCTGGTCACGGTGATGCGCGATCACCAGAAATATTTTGCGATCGAAGATGCGAAAGGGAAGCTGCTCCCTCATTTTCTAGCCGTGCTGAACACCGATGGGGATCCTCAGGGACTCATTCGCCACGGCAATGAACGCGTGCTGCGCGCCCGCTTCAACGATGCCCGCTTCTTCTGGCAGACGGACCAGAAGCATCCGTTGCGCGAGCGGCTTTCGTGGCTGAAAAACGTCACGTTTCAAAAAGACCTTGGCAGCTATTATGAGAAGACGCTGCGCGTGCAGCGGCTTTGCAGTTGGATTTCCGAAACGGTCAAGCAGGGCGGTGTGGTGGTGCGGCCAGGAGTCGTTCACAAGGCTGCATGTCTTGCGAAAACTGATCTCACGACTGAGTTGGTCAAAGAATTTACTGAGCTGCAGGGAATCGTCGGCGGACTCTATGCTCGCGTTCAAAATCTCGATCGCGGCATGCCCGATGCCACGCGGCAGTTGATCGCGCAAACGATTTACGACCAATACAAACCAGAGTCCGCGGAAGATTCGGTCCCGCGCACGGTGGAAGGGGCGGTGCTCTCCATCGCGGACAAAGCCGACACCATCGCCGGAATGTTTGCGCTGGGCCTGCAGCCCACTGGATCGAAAGACCCGTTTGCGCTGCGACGGCAGGCGAACGGGATCGTCAAGACGATTGCTGAGCACAAGCTGCCTCTCGGGCTGGCGCGGTTATTTGAAGTTGCGCGAGAGACCTATCACGGGTCGAATGCGGAATCGAAATTCAAATCGGGCTTCGACTACTCAGGTGGAATTCGATCTTTCTTCCGTGAACGGCTGGAGTTCTACCTGCGTGACCAGCTTGCTTATAAATATGACGTCGTAAACGCGGTGTTGGCGGCGGGTGCCGACGATGTGGTGGATGCGGTCGCACGCGCGCAAGCGGTTTCCCAGGTCCGCAGCTCGGCAGATTTCGAGTCGATTTCCATTTCGTTCAAGCGGATCAAGAACATCCTGCGCCAGGCGAACGAAACGGGCAAACAGATCGGCGCTACAGTCGATCCAGCGCTCTTTCGTGACGACCCGGAAAAACAGTTGGGCGCGCTGATTCCCGAGATCGCACGCGCCGTCGAAGGCCACCGGACGGCGACAAATTACGCCGCAGCGTTGATGGAAATTTCACGCATCCGCCCCGCAGTGGACGCATTTTTCGATAAAGTAATGGTAATGGTCGAGGATGAGCAGTTGCGTGCCAACCGCCTGGCGCTGCTGCAGACGCTGCTAAAGGAGTTCTCGACGATTGCCGATTTTTCTGAGATCGTGACGGAGTCGAAGTCGTAGAACACGGCATCGCGTGTTTTGGCTCTAGCCCTCGAAGACGGAGGAATTTAGTTGGTCCAGCGCGTAAGCGCTGGGTAGCAGGGTTTTTAGCGAGTCCCGGAGGGACGGCACATTGCCCGCCCCCGGCGAAAGCAGGCTCCTCCACTCAGAAGATTGTTCGCAAGCGAACAATCTTCTCCGGTCGGAATGACAGTTTGAAAAATATTAGATAAGACAAAAAGGACAACGCACTCATGGCCACAATGACACTTCCCGAAACTGAAGCTCCAGCGAAGAGCGCACAACCAGCCACCAAATACGTTTACTCATTCGGCGGCGGCAAGGCCGACGGTAACGGCAAAATGAAAGACGTTCTTGGCGGCAAGGGCGCCGGTCTCGCCGAGATGACCAACGCCGGATTGCCGGTTCCTCCTGGCTTCACCATTCAGACCGAAGCCTGTCGCGAATACATGCGCGGGGGTTTGTCCAAAGCAGTTGATCAGCAAATGGACGAGGCGCTAGCTCAACTGGAAAAGCTTCAAGGCCAGAAGCTCGGCAAAGGCGACAACCCGTTGCTCGTCAGCGTGCGTTCAGGCGCGAAGTTTTCGATGCCCGGCATGATGGATACGATCCTGAATCTCGGCCTCAATGACCAGAGCGTCGAATCGTTGGCGAAGCTGAGCAATAATCCGCGCTTTGCCTACGATTCCTATCGCCGGCTCATCCAGATGTTCGGCAACGTCGTGCTGGACATCGAGAAGCACGCGTTCGACGAAGTCTTTGACGGAAAGAAGAAGCAGAAGAAGGCCAAGCTCGACACCGAGCTCGACGCCAAAGCGTTGAAGGAAGTCATTGCCGAATATAAGAAAGTCGTCAAAAAGCACGCCAAGCGCGACTTCCCGCAGGATGCGCACGAGCAATTGGTGATGGCGCGCGATGCTGTGTTCCGCTCCTGGCAGAACGACCGAGCCAAGCACTATCGCCGCATCAACAACATCGATGACATGCTCGGCACCGCCGTAAACGTGCAGGCTATGGTCTTCGGCAATCTCGGCGATACCAGCGGCACCGGTGTTGGCTTCACGCGCAACCCCGCCATCGGTACGAAAGAGTTCTACGGCGAATTCCTGATGAACGCGCAAGGTGAAGACGTTGTCTCTGGCGTTCGTACTCCGGTCCACATTTCGGAGCTCGAAAAGATCATGCCGGATGTCTACCGGCAACTCCATGAGATCACTACACGGCTTGAGCACCACTACCGTGACATGCAGGATTTCGAATTTACTATTCAGGACCGCAAGCTCTACATGCTGCAGACGCGCAACGGCAAGCGTACCGGCATTGCCGCTGTGCGTGTTGCGTTGCAGATGGTGGATGAAGGCCTGATCACAAAAGAAGAGGCCATTTTCCGCGTCGAGCCGAACCAGCTTTACGATTTCCTGGTTCCGCGGCTCGATGAGAAGAACGTGAAAGTTGAAGTTCTGGCGACCGGACTTCCCGCATCTCCTGGCGCTGCAGTCGGTCAGATCGTATTCACCGCCGATGACGCCGTTGAAAAAGCCGGACACGGCGCGAAGAAAAATCCCGTCATTCTCGTGCGCGCAGAAACCACGCCCGAAGACATTCACGGAATGGAAGTCGCCGCTGGCATTCTCACCTCACGCGGCGGCATGACCAGCCACGCTGCTGTCGTTACGCGCGGCATGGGCAAGTGCTGTGTGGCCGGCGCAGGCGACATTCACGTGGACGAAAAGAAACGCGAGATGTCAGTGAAAGGCCAAACCTTCCACGAGGGCGACTGGATTTCGCTCGACGGCACCACCGGCCGCGTGATCAAGGGCAAGCTCAACTCAATTCCGCCGAAGGCCGACGATCCCGAACTGCTCAAGCTGATGGGCTGGGCCGAGCCGTTCCGCACCCTGAAAGTGCGCGCCAATGCCGACATTCCGCGCGATGCCATCCAGGCGCGCGCGTTCGGCGCTGAAGGCATTGGCCTCTGCCGCACTGAGCACATGTTCTTCGCCGAAGATCGCATCCCGCACATGCAGGCGATGATTCTCGCCAGCAACGAGAAAGATCGCCGCGCCGCGCTGAAGAAGCTGCTGCCCATGCAGCGCTCGGATTTTATTGGTGTATTCAAAGCCATGGACGGTTTCCCGGTCACCATCCGCCTGCTCGATCCGCCGCTGCACGAGTTCCTGCCGCGCCGCGAAGACCTGATGGTTGACATCGCTATCCTTCCCAACGCTGACGCCAAGGCCAAGAAAGAAATGCTGCAGAAGTACGGCCGCTTCGGCGCGAAGACGGTTGCCGATCTGAAGAAGGCGCTGCCAACTCTTCTGCGCCGCGTGGAAGAGTTGCACGAGTTCAATCCCATGCTCGGCCATCGCGGATGCCGCCTGGGCATTACCTATCCCGAGATCACCGAGATGCAGGCGCGCGCGATCTTCGAAGCCGCAATCGCGGTGGCGAAAGATGGCGTGAAGGTCTATCCCGAGGTCATGATTCCGCTCACCGCCACGCTGAAAGAAATGGCGAACCAGGCGGCGATCGTGAACCGCGTTGCCGACGAAGTCTTCAAAGAGAAGGAATCGAAGGTCGAATATCTCGTGGGCACGATGATCGAACTTCCGCGCGCTGCACTCGTAGCCGATGAGATCGCGAAGGAAGCCCAGTTCTTCTCATTCGGCACCAACGATCTCACGCAGACCACGTTTGGCTTCTCGCGCGATGACGTGAACAAGATTCTTCCGACGTATATCGCCGAAGGAATCTTGAAGCAGGACCCGTTCGCCGTCCTCGACCGCGAAGGCGTCGGCCAACTGGTGAAGATGGCAACCGAACGCGGCCGCAAGACGCGTTCGAACCTGAAGGTCGGCATCTGCGGCGAGCACGGCGGAGAACCGTCGTCAGTCGAGTTCTGCTATCAGACTGGTCTGAACTACGTTTCCTGCTCACCATTCCGCGTGCTGACGGCGCGGTTGGCGGCCGCGCAAGCGGCCGCCACTGACAAGCTGAAGGTCGAGGGCGGAAGGACGAAGTAGGGAGGCGTCGTGAGTATCAGGTCGGGGGTTGGCTCCCGGCCTTTCGTTTTTTGGTCCTAGGCCTGACCAATGTGGAACAGTTCCAACTGTGAACTCCTGTGGAAATGTGGTGCACCGCGAAGGTATCAACCCATGTCGGCAAACAGAAAACGCGGGTTAGAATCGAGAATACGAACGGAGCGTTAATGGCGACTCAGCTCACTCTTGGTGTACCTGGGGTTCCGTTCAGGCAGAACGGCATTGCAATCGTTATGATTACACCCGAACCTATGCTCTAGAGCTTGCTTTTCTAGGTCGTAACGATGAGCAGGTGAAGGAACTTCGGCAGAGCATGCTGTTTTGTACTGTCGAAAATAGACCGAAAGCTGATTTACGCGAGAGCTTTGGAAAATCGGAGTTCGAAGCGGCGTGCTCTGCATACAAGTCTGTGAGGGCCCTGCAGGAGGTACTCGGGATTCTGGATAACCTTTGCGAGCTTGGGGCGCTAAACAATTCCGGAATTTCCAAGCTGGTTCGCAACTATTTTTGGGAGCTCAATCTGGTGATCCGAGCTTGCGCCCGCGTCCTCAGGAAGCGGGGGTATTTTGTCATGGTGAACGACAACGTCCGTTATGCTGGGGAGACGATACCGGTTGACACAATAATGTCTGAATTTGCGAGAAGGGCTGGCCTACACCCCGTACATATTTGGAAACTTGAGCGAGGCAAGGGAAACAGCAGCCAACAGATGGGAGAGCACGGGAGGACAGAGCTACGAAAAACGATCTGTGTCTGGCAAACTTTAGAGCGCCACCAACCATTTAGCGAGCGCTTCGACCTGTGCCTTCTTCGTCAAGTTAGCTGCATTATCTAGCTCATTTCGCTCTAATGCCGCATGAATCTCGGCTGCCATTGCGGCCTCAATGGCACGCCCTACAAAAAAGGTCTTCACCTTGGGAATTGCTTTTCTGATCGGCTAGTAGCGGTTCCCGCGGTCTTGTAGTGTTCATCTGCCCCGGCTTTGTCAATTCCGCCCTTTAGTTCGCCACATGAGATGTAACGGGAGGGATCTTTAAGGAGAACTTGTTCCCGATTCTTGTCGTTCGTCGTATCGCAGTTTTCGTCATTGAGAAGGATGACATCAATATTTTTCTTAACTATGGGCGACTTTCTGTCAAACACCAATCGGCGATCCTTCCACTTAATAGTCCGCACTTTTCCCGACCGAGGATTCTTGGAGACCTCGGGAGTTACCCCTCGTTTCTTTAGTGCGCTGTCCAAATGCACTGTCAGTTCCTTTGTAGCCTCGGCACCTACCCAGTTGCGCATCTCTCCGCCCAAGGAATCGCCCCGAGTGAGGAGATACCTTGACG
>JBKPSP010000165.1:0-14278 GCA_046735175.1 Acidobacteriota bacterium | reverse complement strand
CCGTCGTACGTCGTACGTCGACCGCCAAAACCTCGGATGCATCCCGCTAATACCTCGACAAAAGGACCGAGCGCGGGGGTACGACGTACGACGGACGACGTACGACGAGATCCCGCCATCGCGTTCTCGGCTCCGAAGCCGCCCGCCGCTCCGAGTGGTCTGATCTCGAAAGGGTCGTCGTCGATGTCGAGATCACCGACTGGCCTACGGCAACGCAGAACCCGCGCGGTCGTGTAATCGAGATTCTCGGCTACGAGGATGATTTCGGCGTGGACGTCGAAATCATGATCCGCAAGTATCACCTGCCGCATCGATTCCCTGCCGAAGTTCTCGAGGAATCTGAATCTGTCGAGCCGATCATTTCGTCTGCCGAATTCCGAAAGCGGCGCGACTTTCGCGATCTGCCAATCGTGACCATTGACGGCGAAACTGCGCGCGACTTCGACGATGCAGTGCTGGTGGCCCGTCTTGAAAACGGCAACTTCGAACTGCAGGTCCACATCGCCGATGTGGCGCATTACGTTACGCAGGAATCCGCGCTGGATCAGGAGGCACGCCTACGCGGCACCAGCGTCTATTTCCCCGACCGTGCGGTTCCCATGTTGCCACTCGAACTCTCAACCGACATCTGCAGCCTTCGCCCGCACGGTGACCGGCTCGTCATGTCGTGCCTGATGGAAATCGACCATCACGGCGAGATCGTCAGCTACGAAATTTGCCCTGGCGTGATCCGCTCCGCCGAGCGCATGACCTACACAGCCGTGAATACCATCCTCGAAGGCGATGAATCTGAGCGGAAAAAATATTCGAAGCTAGTTGCAAATTTCGAGCTCATGCGCGAACTTCAGATGATCCTCAATCGGAAGCGCGAGAAGCGTGGCTCGATCGACTTCGATTTACCCGAACCGGTCATCGAATTCGACGAGTTCGGGCTAATGAAAAGCATCACGCGCTCCGAGCGGAACATCGCTCACCGAATCATTGAAGAGTTCATGCTCTCGGCCAACGAATGCGTAGCCGGATACCTGGAATCGAAAGGCATCCCGTCGCTCTATCGCGTCCACGAGAAGCCGGACGCCAAACGCGTTTACGACTTCGAGGTGATCGCCGCAACTTTCGGCTATTCGCTGGGCGTCGGTGCATTGCCCATCCAGCGCATGCAATTCAAAACCGATCGCCGCGCAAATTACGGCACCGGCAAGCGCGCGAGAGAAATCGAGGTCCCCAAGGAAGTCCACATTACGCCGCGCATGTATCAGAAACTCACCGAAAAAATTGCCGGCAAACCTGAGGAACGGATTCTCTCTTATTTAATGCTGCGATCTCTGAAGCAGGCCCGCTATTCGGAGGAGAGCCTCGGCCACTTCGCGCTTGCGGCCAACACCTACACGCACTTCACCTCGCCGATCCGGCGCTATCCGGATTTAATCGTGCATAGGATTTTGAAAGAGGTGCTAAGGGATTCCGCGGAAGTGTGGGATGGAGAAATCCCGGTTGGAACCTTTGGTGCGCCGTCGGACGGATCTCTCCCAACTGGCGCACACGTCCCGGCGGGCGCATCAGTCTCAGCGTCAGAGGCGCGGCCAGGCTTAGCCCAGCCCGTCAGCGCTGGGTCGGATGGCAAGTCGAGTCAAGTCCCGGAGGGACGGCCAAAATCGGCCTCCCACACAAGCGGCTCCCCCTGGTCGAAGCGCCGAGAGCGCGACCGCGTCCCCCTTCAACGCGGTCCCATTTCGCTCGAAGAACTCCACTCCATCGCCGAAGAATCCAGCCAGTCCGAACGCCGCGCCGACGACGCCGAGCGCGAGCTCATGGAATGGAAAAAAGCCAAATTCATGCAGGACCGCATCGGCGACGACTTCGACGGCCTGATCATCAGCGTCACGAAATTCGGCTTCTTCGTGGAACTCACAGATTTGTTCGTTGAAGGTCTCGTCCCGCTCAACACACTCATCGACGATCGCTACAACTTCCACGAGAACACCCGCGAGATCATCGGCCAGCGCTCGCGGCGAACCTTCCGGTTAGGACAAAAAGTTCGCGTGCTGGTCGACCGCATCGATCCCGTCGAAAAGAAAATTCAGTTCGCGTTGCTGGAAGAACGCCCGCCGCAAAAACGAAAGAGAAGATAACCACTCTCAGCTTTTGACTACGAACCCAGCGTCAACCGCCAGCGAGACCTGCGTTCGCATCCGTCGATTCCACGCCACCAACAGCGCGCTTCCAATCAGCATCAGGCCAAGGCATAACCCGATCCACACACCCACCGCTCCCCAGTGCAGCCTGAATCCCAACAGATACCCCAACGGCAGCCCAATAAACCAGTATGCCAGCAGATTCGCCAGCATGGCCGTGTGCGTATCGCCCGCCCCGCGCAATGCTCCGGTGGTCACCACCTGTAATCCGTCGAACATCTGGAACACGGCTGCCACAAGCAGCAGAGTTGCGCCAATGCGAATCACGTCGGGATCGGACGTAAACGCGCGTGCAAGAATTTTGCCGGCGGTCACGAAGATCAAACCCGAGCAGGTCATGAATCCCACCCCAAGCAGAATTGCCGACCAACCTGCGCGCCTCGCCGCCGCAAGATCGCCGCGGCCCAGTTCCTGCCCAACCCGAACCGCCGCGGCCGAACTGACGCCCAGCGGAACCATGAAGGCGACCGCTGCACAACTGAGCGCCACCTCATGCCCCGAAAGCGGCACCGGACCAAGCCTGGCACACATGGCTGCAGCCACCGCGAATGCACCAATCTCGAGCAGAATCTGTGCGGCGGCGGGTAATCCAAGGCGGACTAATTGCAGCACTCTTCCTAAATCAATCGGCGGCGAACTCTCCCAACGCGCAATTTTCCGTTTCGACTCAACCCAGAAAAGCGTAATCAGCAAAACCAGCGCCATATATACACGCGCGATGCAGGTTGACCATCCCGATCCGGTGGTGCCCATGGCCGGGAAACCGAGATGGCCATAAATCAGGACCCAGTCGCCGATCGCGTTCACCGCGTTAGCCGAGATCAACGCAAACATGATGGGCCTCACCACATTCACCGCCTGCAGATACCTGCGCAGCGCGAAATACACCAGCAGCGGGAGCGATCCCCAGTTGAGCGCGCGAAGAAATGGCGCCATCGGCCCAACCAGCTCCGGGCTGATCCCAAACGCCCGCATCAGCAGCGGCCACGAAAGTACCGCGAGCATCAGAGGCGGCGTAAGAGCGAACGCCAGCAGCAATCCATTCACGAGTGTGCGCCTGGCATCGTGCAGGTCCTCGCGGCCGAAAGCCTGGGCAACGAACGTGTCCATGCCGAGCAGCAGCCCGCCGCCAAAAATCCCAATCGAGTGATAGAGAGTCTGCCCCAGGCCGGTGGAACCAATCGCGATCGCGCTATTGGGCAGGCGGCCCACCATGATCATGTCCACCACGCCCATGCTCATCCAACCGAGTTCGGCAAAAACCAGCGGAAGCGCCAGCCGCAGAGTGGGGGCAAACTCCCGGCGCAGTGCTTTAACGGACGTGGAGGATAACGCAGACATGCGGAGGACTGACTTACTGTAGTTTGCCAGAAAGCGCTGGGAGTATCAGCGGACTTGGCCTGATAACGAAATCGCGCAGCAGCCAACCGACTGAGGAAAGGTCGTCGGTGGTGTAGAATTTCGTAGTTAACCCCGTTCGAACGCCAGTTCGAACCCAGTCGGGACGTGGCTCAGCCTGGTAGAGCACTCGCTTGGGGTGCGAGGGGTCGGCAGTTCAAATCTGCCCGTCCCGACCAATTACAAACGCTACCTATCTTTACACATGTCATAGCCGTGCTCTTCTTCTGGATCGCGCGCATGGCCTTCTCACGTTACTGATTGTGGAAACCAGAACTCATCACACCTGCCCGATACCGCCACATCAAACTTCGAGTAGTACTTCTTAACGTCCCCGGCCCCGTACTTGGCCCGAAGTTTCTCCACGACCGCCGCAACCTGCTTTGAATCGGTAATCGGAACTGCGTCGAACTCGCCTTTCGCGTCCCGGGCGGATATGTGCATCTTCGGGTTCTTGAGCACGTTCTTGTACCACTGCGTGTCCGATCCCTGCACGGGCACGAGGTAGAGCTTGTCGTCCTCGAACACAAACCAGACCGGGATCGAAACCTCTCGTCCGGTCTTCCGGCCGGTCACAGTGATGTGAATTTCGCGATATCGGGAGAGGTGGTCTTTCAGTAAATCGATCCGCGACGGCATACATCCTCCTGCATAAATAAAACTCGGCCTATCGCCCCACCAGCTTCTGCAATTCTTCAGGATAACGGGCGCCCTGCACCGGAATCTTCGACGTCACAGCCTCAAGCTCGCGGAGATCATCCGGCGACAGCTCGATGTTTGCAGCCCCGATGTTCTCTTCCAGCCGATGCAGCTTGGTCGTGCCCGGGATTGGCACGATCCACGGCTTCTGTGCCAGCAACCAAGCCAATGCAACCTGGGCCGACGTGGCTTTCTTCTGCTGAGCGAATCTGCCGATCAAGTCCAGCAAGCCTTGATTCGCCTTCCGGTTCTCTGGCGAAAAACGAGGAATGACGTTGCGGATATCGCTTTTGTCGAACTGCGCATCGCTTTCGATTTTCCCGGTGAGGAACCCTCGACCCAGGGGACTGAATGGCACAAACCCGATGCCCAACTCTTCAAGCGCGGGAATGACCTCTGTTTCCGGTTCTCTCCACCACAACGAGTACTCATTCTGCAGCGCCGTAACCGGCTGAACAACGTGCGCTCGGCGGATGGTCTTCACCCCAGCTTCAGAAAGCCCAAAGTGCTTCACCTTGCCTTGCTGAATCAGTTAATTCACGGCACCGGCAACATCTTCGATGGGAACTTTGTCGTCCACGCGGTGCTGATAGAAGAGGTCAATCACATCGGTCCTCAGGCGCTTCAGCGAAGCATCCGCAACTTGCTTGATGTGCTCGGGCCGGCTGTTCACCTCACGTAGCCGACCATTCACCGCATCGAAGCCGAACTTGGTCGCAATCACAACATCTTTGCGGAACGGCTCCAGCGCCTCCCCGACCAGCTCCTCATTGGTGAATGGACCATAAACCTCGGCGGTATCGAAAAACGTGACCCCACGTTCAACCGCGGCACGAATCAGCGAGATTCCTTGTTGCTTGTCCACTGCCAGACCGAGGCCAAAGCTCAGTCCCATGCAGCCGAGCCCGATAGCTGAAACTTCCAGTCCGCTTTTTCCGAGTTTGCGCTTTTGCATTGTCTTTCCTCCGCGGCTTCCGAATTTCTCTTCGCCCGTTCAAACGACAAAGCCCGGCACCAGGCCGGGCCAGTCGCTGAAGATCAACACCCGCGCTCAGTGCCGATCGGCATACTGCATGCCAGCCTGGACCTCGCCCATCGCCTGGTTCACGAGTTGCAGGGCCCTTTCCCTGTGACCACCTTTATCAGAGAAGGCGTTCTGCAGGCTCTGCTGCGCCTGCTGCAGATATTGCATAGCCGCCTGCATGTTGGGCTGGTACTCCGCTCCGCCGCCTTGCCCTTCCCAGCGTCCGCTCCAGCCACCTCGACCCCAATCTCCTCGACCCCATCCACGGAACAGCGAACCGTCAACCACGCTGCCTTCGCGGTATTCGAACATGCGTTCCTCGCCGCGGGGCCCGCGAGCGTAAATTCTCAGGACTTTGACCCGGCCCGGATCGGGATCAACGCCGAACGTGCTGTTTCCCATGCGGAAGTTAACGTCGTGGCGCGCAAGTTGCTTCAGGCGATCGGTGACATCCACGTGCCTCTCGTTCGTGCCATATTGCGCATTCAGGATCAGGTATTGCCCGTCATCCCGGTCCGCAAACAGTGCGGCCGGAATCATCAGCATGGCTAACACAATCATGAAGTTGCGAATCTGAAACATGAGACTCTCCTTTTTTGGTCGCGTGCATCAGCGCGACTTTAGATGCAGATTTTTGTGCCCCGTATAAGCGATGCCACGCATTATAGTTCCGAAGGCTTAGCTCCATGCCTTACACTACTCAGGCCTATTTATGCCTGTCGAAATTCAGAATTTCTATTTAGGCTGCCTTGCGCATGCCTCGTACGTGGTCAGCTCCGAAGGGATCGCGGCGGTTATTGATCCGCAGCGCGACATCGAGCTCTATCTCGATTTCGCAAAAGAAAAGAACCTGATGATTGCGCACGTCATCGAGACCCACCTGCACGCGGACTTCGTCTCCGGCCATCATGAGCTTGCCGAGCGTGCAGGAGCAAAGATCTACCTCGGCGCAGGTTCCGGCGCAACTTTCGCGCACGTGGCCGTCAAAGACGGAGATTCCATCCGGTTTGGCCAGTGCCGGTTCGATTTCTTCCAAACGCCTGGACACACGCTCGAAAGCATTTGCATTGCCATGACCGACCTTGGCCAGCCTTCGCGCCCCAAGGCAATTTTCACCGGCGATACGCTGTTTGTGGGAGACGTGGGCCGCCCCGATCTTTCCCGCGATCACACTCCACAAGAGTTGGCCGCGATGCTCTACCACAGCCTGTACGACAAGCTGCTGAAATTTCCTGATGAAACCGAAATTTTCCCGGCTCACGGCGCCGGCTCGTTGTGCGGCCGGCAGATGGGATCGGAGCGCTCTTCCACCATCGGCAAGGAACGCCGAACCAACTACGCGCTTCAGGCCCGCAGCTCGGATGAATTCGTCCATCTGCTCACCGACAGCATGCCGCCGCGCCCCGAATATTTCATTCGCGACGTCGAGATGAACCGACAGGGCGCAGGCGCTCTCGACCAGATTTCGCCTCCCGCACCGGTCCGCGCACCCGACGTTCTGCGCATGCAGCGCGCAGGCTCGATCGTGCTCGACACTCGTCCCCCGATGCAGTTCGCCGTTGCGCACGTACCAGGTTCAATCCACATAGGTCTCTCAGGGCAATACGCCTCCTGGGCCGCGCGGATTCTCGGCCTCGACAATCGCATCATCCTGGTCGGCGAGGACGCCGATCATCTTCGCGAATCGCAGTTGCGCCTGGCTCGCGTTGGAATTGAAAACGTACATGCGTATTTGCAGGACGGTGTCGCTGGATGGATCGCAGAGGGTTATGAACTCGATTACATCCCGCAGATCACAGTGGAAGAATTTTCGGAACTGCTCGAGAAGGAAAAAGACCACATTGCTATCCTCGACGTTCGCGAGCGCGGCGAAGTCGAAGCTGCCGCCATGGAGAATTCAATCCGCATTCCTCTGGGCCAATTACAGAATCGCACCGCCGAACTCGATCCCAGCAAGCTGGTCGTCGTCCACTGCAAGAGCGGCTACCGCAGCTCCATTGCCACCAGCATTCTGCGGCGAGCCGGCTTCCGCGACATTGCCAATCTTACCGGCGGATTCGATGCCTGGAAGGCGATGAGTACGGCAGCCTGATTTTGAAAGTAAATCCAGGAGTGACAAGAATGAAAGTGCGGCTTGCCCACATTCCTTTGATCCTCGTTCTATTCGCAAGGTTGACCCTGGCTCAGAGTGCCGATGCCAATGCCCGCCGCATTCAGGCTGGCGTCATCGGCATAGATGGCCATAACGACACCGTCCAGCACATCATCTACGACAAGGTCGATATCGGCACCCGCCTTTCCACGGGAATGATCGATATTCCACGCCTTCATGAAGGCGGTGTTCACGCACCGTTCTTTGCCCTCTGGGTTCCGACTTACTACAAAGGATCGGAAGCGGTCCGGCGCACGCTCGACCTCCGCGATGCGATGCAGGGAGTTTTCGACAAGCATCCCGACCAGATCGAACTGGCAACCAGCGCCAACGACATTGAGCGCATCGTCGGCGAGAAGAAAATCGCCGCCGTCCTCACTATCGAAGGCGGTCATCAGATCTCGGACGACCTTGCGGTGCTCCGAATGTATCGCCGCATGGGGATCCTCTCCATGACGCTTACTCACTTCCGCAACACGAATTGGGGAGACTCCTCAACCGACAAGCCGGTCCACAACGGCCTCACCGATTTTGGAAAAGACGTTGTGCGCGAGATGAACCGCATCGGCATGATCGTGGACATCTCGCACGTCTCCGATAAGACCTTCTATGATGCCCTGCAGGTCACGACCAAGCCGGTCATAGCCTCGCATTCTTCCTGCCGCGTCCTGTCCAGTGCAGCGCGCAACATGGACGATGACATGCTCCGGGCGCTTGCGCGCAACGGCGGCGTCGTTGGCGTGAACTTTTCTTCCGCCTTCCTGAGCCAGCAGGATGCCGACGACCTGCGCAAGAAAACCACGCAGGAAAATGCGCTTGAGCCGACCATGACCGGCGCGGCCCTGGACGAATTTGCGGGCAAGGAATATCACGACGAGTATGCCAAGGTCCACGTCGGCCATGCCACCCTTGAAGATGCGGCGAAATGCGTCGATCACATCGTGAAGGTCGCGGGTATCGACCACGTGGGCATCGGCAGCGACTTTGACGGCATTCCCGACGTCCCTGCCGGCCTCGAAGACGTCTCCAAAATGCCGGATCTCGCTGCAGCCCTGCTTCGGATGGGCTACTCCAAGGAAGATATTCAAAAGATCATGGGCAAGAATTTCCTGCGCGTGATTCGGGAAGTAGTGGGTCACTAACCGTGAGACTTGAGGGTTGATGCCTTCGGATTTAGCCAAACTTCGCGATTTTGCCGAGCGTTACACAGCTGCGTGGTGCAGTCAGGACGCCGCGAGTGTGGCGGAATTCTATTCATCAAGAGGTTCGCTGACTGTAAATGGTGGCACCCCCGCGGTGGGACGCAGGGAGATCACCGGCGTTGCCCGCTCTTTCATGTCGGCGTTCCCTGACATGCAAGTCCTCATGGACGATGTGATCGTGAAAGCCGAGACAGCCGAATATCACTGGACGCTCGTAGGTACCAACACCGGGCCCGGAGGCAACGGCAATCATGTGCGCATCAGCGGCTATGAAGAATGGACCATCGGTCCCGATGGACTGATCGCTTCCTCGCAAGGACACTTCGATGCTGCGGAGTATCGGCGCCAACTCGATGATCGCGCAGATGAATAAAAATCTTGTGTCGCAAGATCGCTGGGACACGAAATCGAAACTCGAAACGTCCTCACAATGACTTTCGTACTCCGGTTGCATCGTCTCCATTCATCATTTTTTGCTTGACTTCGCATTTTAATGACTCTATACATTCAGACAGTCGCAACAGAAGACCGTTGCATCATCCGTGAAGAACGGAAAAGGGAGAATAGTTAAATGGCAACCAAGAAGAAAGCGAAGAAGGCGAAGAAGCACTAAGCCGGAATCGCAAAACAAACCCAAGGGGACGCCAACAGCGTCCCCTAAGTTTTTGCGGCGCAGTTCTTCTTCGCGCCCTTCGCGCCCTTTGCGGTTAAAAGCTCTTCTCTGCGACCTCGGCGGCAACTCTGCGATCTCTGCGGTTAAAAGCTTTTGGGAAGCTAGTTCTGCGCCGCCGCCGGCTTCGCCAACTCCGGGATTCTCTTCTCCGTCCTAGGGCAAAGCACCCGGTAAGCGCACCACGCGCAATGAAACCCAGGCGTGGGTTCGAACTGGCCATCTGAGATCTTCTCCGCAATACTCTGTACCTTCAGCTTGGCCTCTTCAATCCTGGCATCGCTGATCGCAGTACCAATCTGCGTGTTCCCGTCAAGGTTGTGGAACACCAGCCGCTCCACGCGATATCCCCAGGTCTCCCGCGCGGCCAGCGCATAAATCTCAAGCTGCAGGCTCTCGTCGGCATCTTCCTGCGACCGCGGCCGCCCCGTCTTGTAATCGGTGATCACCACGGCATCACCCGCACCGCGATCAACCCTATCAATCCTTCCCACGAGATTGGTTGGCCCTACCTTGACCTTAAACCGCTCCTCGGTATGCAGCACTTCGGCTTCGGCAAGCTCAGCTGCGGCAACAAACTGCCTCAACTCCTCGATTCCCTTCCTCTCGTACAGCTCACGCTGATAGTGGTCGGTGAAACCTGCGCTTTCAAGGTCCGCGCGGAAGCGCTCAATGACCTCTTCCACTGAGAGCCTCCGGTTCCAGCGCACCGAATCGTAGTAAGTAAGCAGCACCCGATGGATGCAGCCCCCATACTGCAAGGCCCCCGAAGGCTCGGACGGAATTTTCCACTCGCGTTCCAGCTTGAACTGCAACGGGCAGGTTTCATAATGCTGGATCGCGCTCGCACTCAACGTCGAAGCGAGATCTGTGGCCGGAGCCATCGCGATCCACTGCGCAAGCCGCGACATCGTAGTGGGTTCAGCCGCGGCAAAAATCTCCGTCTGGAACTCCCGGCAAGTGCGCTGGCTCAAGTAGGGAGCGAGGTTGCAATTCTTGATCAGCTCGCGCATGTATCCCGCCGGAGTCTTGTCCGTCTTACCTCGTCCGAACTTGCCGTAGATGGTGAGGGTGTCGCGAGCGCGGGTCATCGCCACGTAAAACAGGCGCCGCTCTTCTTGTTCACAGAGTTTCTTCTCGTCCGCATCGCCGGCCCGCCCGGAAGTCCGCAGCTCTACCGGAAATTCAATCAACGGCTCGCGAAACCCCGCAGGAAAACTATTCGTGGCTGCGCGCAGGATGAACACGTGATCGAACTCGAGGCCCTTCGCCGAATGCGCGGTCATGAGCTTTACCGCATCGTCCTGCTCGTTGGCCGGGAGCGCAATCGTCCCCTTCGCCTCGCGAAAATATTCCAGGTACTCAAGAAACTCGCCCGGCTCTCCCGTTTGGGTGAGCGGAGCCTTCTCCCATTCATTCGCGAATCGCAGCAGCGCCTCGACAGCCGAACTCCGCGCAAGCTGAAACTCCCGAACCAGGGTCAGCAAAACGGCATAAATCTTGTTTCCCGCCATCTGATCGCGCGCGCGCCGCACCGCCTCGACCACCTGCGCGCCGCCCTTTACTCCCGACAGAACGACCGCCAATGGAGCATTTGAGTCGCGAGGCAGCGCCTTAATCGCAGCCCGCAACTCCGCCGGATCGACCAAAAACTGCACCAATGCCGCCACTCGGAGCATTGCCGCGCTATCCGCATCCGAGAGCACCGCGCCAAGACACGCCAAAAGGTCGCGGACCTCGGGCGCATCCAGCACGTCCAATCCCTCAATCGAGAATGGAATGCCATTTTTCGCCAGCTCAATCGCCAGCTCGTCCCTATGCGAGTGAATGCGGTAAAGCACGGCAATGTCCTTCCACGCGCAACGCGTGCGCCGTCGGCGGTCGTGAATCGCCGCGATGAGGTCCGTCGCCTCCATGAAGTTTCCGCTGACTAGCACAGCCTCGACGGGACCGCGCGCGACTGCTTCGGCTTCATCGCGCGCTGAAATCAACGCGGTTCGGGCGTAGTCGGAATCCAATGGCTCAGGGTTGAGGCGTATCACTTCGTGCGCACATTTCAGGATTGGAGTCGTGGACCGGCGGTTCTTGGTCAAAGCAACCAGCTTGGAACTCGGAAACCGTCCCTGAAACATTTGGAACGCCTCACTGGACGCGCCGCGAAACCGGTAAATGCCCTGGTCGGGGTCACCGACAACAAAAATGTTTTGCTTCGCTCCGGCAATCTGTTCGAGGATCTTGATCTGAGCAAAGTTCGCGTCCTGGAACTCGTCCACCAGAATGAATTTTGTGCGCTCCCGCTCTTGTTGGAGGAGGGTCGAGTCTTCCGCAAGGAGATTGTGCGCGCCAAGAATCTGATGTCCAAACGTCCCCAGATTCTTCTCGCGCAGCATCCGCTCCACGGTCGCAAATACGAATGCGATTTCGCGACATCGGCCGAGCGCCTCTTCGCCGGAAATCTGTTCATTCTTCTTTGATTTCGCTACGCGCGGAACGGACAGTTCACCGCGCTCTATTCGCCGCACATACTCCGCATACTGCTCCGGCCCGACCAGTTCGTCATGGCAGCGCCGGATGAAGTCAGTAAGGTCCCTTAGGAACTCCGCTACGCTGGCCGCGCGGACGTAATAGTTCAAGCGCAACTCGCGAATATTTCGCCGCAGGAAAATCCAAAGCTGGGGATCGTCCAGCACACGAAAAACGCGCTTGGCCCGAATCAAAAGATCGTTGCAATACGCATGAAACGTGCTGACCCGCAGGCCCCTCGCGTTAGCGCCGCGAAGTTCGCGCTCCACGCGTTCCTTCATTTGCGCGGCTGCATTGATGGTGTAAGTTAGCGCGAGAATCTCATCCGCGCGTGCGTGCCCTTCGTTGATCAAGTTCGCAATGCGCCGGGTGAGTACGGTAGTTTTTCCGGTGCCTGCCCCGGCCACCACCAGCATCGGGCCGTGAACATGCCCGATAGCGTCGGACTGCTGCGGATCAAGTTGAAAGGTTGGAGCCCTGCGCGATACAGCCATTGAAATGGAGCATACCAGAGCAGCTTGCGGAAAAAAGGAAGGAAATCACAGAACGTCCACGGCGTTCCTCTGTGTACCTCTGTGCCCTCTGTGGTTAACGCTTTTCGCCGTTGAGTATCGACCCGCAGACCGCCACCGCAGCAATGACGGCAGTTTCTGCCCGAAGAATAGTCGGCCCGAGCGAAGCAGAAACCCAGCCAGCTTGCGCGAAGTCCGCGAGTTCATCCTCTCTCCACCCGCCCTCAGGACCAAAGGCCAGCGTCAGCGGAGAAGTATCCGGCGGTAAAGCGTCTCGCAGGCCCAAGCTGGTTTCCATTTCCGAGAGGACGATCCGAACTCCGGCTTGATCGCGCATGAGTTCAGCAAGCTTTACCGGATCGAGAACCTCCGGCGAGGAGACTTGTCGCGACTGCTCCGCGGCCTGCTTGGCAATTTTTCGCCAGCGTTCAACACGCTTCGGCGCCGCCTGCGCAAGATGTTTCTCGGTACGAGCAGCGATCACCGGAAGAATGCGTGCCACTCCGAGCTCGGTGCATTTCTCAATCGCCCACTCCATGCGATCGAATTTAAAGATCGAAATCGCGACGGCAATGTCAGCGGGCGTAACTTCCCGCAACACTTCGCCCAACGCGAACTCCACGCGATCAGCCGCGATCGACACAATCTTGCCCCGCCGAACTTCGCCGCCAGTGGCAATATCGAATTCTTGTCCGGATTTGGCGCGCAGCACCTGCGCCAGGTGCCGTGCATGATCGCCCGTGAGAAAAGCGCGGTTCCCGAGGACCTCGTCAACAATCCACCGTCGCCGTGTCATTGAAATGTGATTGGTTTTCTCTGTGAACTTAGCGGATGTTCTCTGCGATCTCTGCGGTTAAGGTCTTTAGGTCTGCCCGAACATGTCCTTCATCTTCCCAAGCAAGGTGTGACGCTGCGGCTTGTTCTCCACCTGCGTGATTCCCTGCAATTCCTGCAGTAGCTCTCGCTGGCGTTTCGTCAGTTTGGTCGGAGTTTGCACTCGCACTTCAATGAACAGGTCGCCTTTACCGTGCCCGTTCAGCACCGGGACGCCTTTGTTGCGAAGCTTCAGCATCGTCCCGGACTGCGTACCTTCAGGGATTTTCAACGTATGCTCGCCATCCAGCGTTGGCACCTGGATCTCGGCGCCCAAAGCAGCCTGGGTAACCGAGATGGGAACGACGCAGTAGAGGTCAGTCCCCTGCCGCTGAAAGAACGGATGCTCCTTCACATGGAGCACGACATAAAGATCACCGGGCGGCCCACCGTGAACTCCAGCCTCTCCAACTCCCGAGAAGCGAATGCGCGTGCCGTCTTCAACGCCAGCCGGGACCTTCGCATCGATCGTTTTCGATTGCAGGACCCGGCCCTCGCCTTTACATTTCGCGCACGGATCGCTGATCACGCTGCCCGTCCCCTGGCAGTTCGGGCAGGTCCTCGCTATGCTGAAAAATCCTTGCTGATACCGCACTTGTCCGCGACCACCGCAAGTCCGGCAACTGGCCGGCTCTTTGCCACCGGCGCTGCCCGAGCCCTTGCAAACTTCGCAGTTCTCCTGCTTGCGATAGGTGATCTGCTTCTCCACGCCGAAAACCGCTTCTTCGAACTCCAGCGTAATGTCTTCGCGAAGGTCAGCTCCGCGCTGTGCGCGTGAGCGCCTGCCGCCCCGCCCTCCGCCGAAGAGATCGCCAAACCCAAAGAACTCGCCGAAGATATCGCTGAAATCCTGGAACACAGTGGGATCGAAGCCCTGGCCGGCGCCTGCTCCTCCTACACCCGCATGCCCAAAACGATCGTAGATCCCACGCTTCTCGGAATCCGCAAGCACCGCATAAGCCTCGCTGCATTCCTTGAACTTCTCTTCCGCGTCAGGATTATTCGGGTTCCGGTCAGGATGGTATTGCAG
>JBKPSP010000164.1:0-11332 GCA_046735175.1 Acidobacteriota bacterium | reverse complement strand
GTACTCGTTGGGGCGTTACCCCAGACAATCGTGTTGGCCACACCTCCTCTGCAAGGCTTAACGGTTAACGCCTCGGTCTTGTGGTTTGCTCTCGGCCTTTCCCTGGCGACAGGGCTGTTGTTCGGTCTGGCGCCGGCATTGCAGATTCTTAAGCCCAGCCTGCAACACGAACTTCAGGAGGGTGGTCGCGGCGCTGTCAGCTCTGCCAGTCGGGTTCGCAACGTGCTGGTCGTTTCCGAGATGGCTCTCGCCGTCGTCCTTTTAGCCGGCGCAGGGCTGATGCTCAAAAGCCTGGGACTTCTCTTGCGTGTAGACCCTGGCTTCGATACGCACAACCTGCTCACCACGGGCGTCGTGCTTCCTGAAAAGAAATATCCTGACGGCCCAAAGCAACTGACATTGCAAAGGGAGTTGTTAAAGAACCTCGCTGCATTACCCGGAGTGAAACAGGCCGCGGCGGTTGCGACGGTTCCACTCTCGGGATCTGGTAACACCTCGCGCTTTGACGTCGAAGGAAACCCCAAAAGCGCTGGCGGCCCCGAGTACGAAGCGAACACGCCGTCGGTAACGGCAAATTATTTTTCGACGATGTCGATCCCACTTCGCTCGGGACGGTTCTTCAACTCACAAGACACTCCCAGTTCGACGCATGTAGTGATTGTGAATCAGGCGCTGGTGAATCTGGTTTTTCACGGCCAGGATCCGATTGGCAAGCGGCTGAACTTTACCTACACGAATGAACCGAACTACGTGACCATCGTCGGCGTAGTGGCAAATGAGAACGTGACCAGCCTTGATGCTCCCGTTTCTCCCATCATCTATGACTGCTATGACCAAAATCCCAATAACTATTTCAGCGTTGTTCTAAGGACGAACAACGATCCTGATCAAATTGCCGCCACGCTTACCCGCGCCATTCACCAGCTGGAACCTGAAGCCGCCGTCTACCAGACGAGCACCATGGCACAGCTTATTTCAGCGTCACCCAGCACCATGATGCGCGCCTATCCCGCATATCTGATTGGGGGATTCTCCGCGCTGGCTCTGCTTCTGGCAACTCTTGGACTCTATGGATTGCTGGCCTACAACGTCGGACAACGCACGCGGGAGTTGGGCGTGCGGATGGCTTTGGGCGCGCAGCAAAGCGATCTGCTTGGCATGGTGGTGAAGAGTGGCCTGAAGCTGGCTGTGGTTGGAATCGCATTTGGAATTGCCGGAGGACTGCTGGTCGCGCGGTTCATGGCGAGCCTTGTATTTGGTGTCGCTCCCACGGATGTTTGGACATTTGTGGCGGTGGGAATTGTGCTTTTCATAGCCGCTTTTGCCGCCAGCTATGTACCTGCACTCCGCGCCACGCGAGTCGATCCGATGGTGGCGCTTAGGTACGAGTGACCTGTCGAGCGAGTGAGAATCGGAGCAAGAACATGAACGTTTGGCGTGATCTGAAATTCGGCTTCCGGTTGTGGCGGAAAAATTATGGCTTCGCTGCGATCGCTGCGCTCACGGTAGCGCTCGGCATTGGGGCGACGACGGCGATCTTCAGCGTGATCTACGCCACGTTGTTCGAGCCGATGCCGTATCCCAACCCGGACCAGTTGGTGGTCCTCTGGTCGAAGGTGACGGGATTCCATAATGTGGTTTCAGCCGGAGACTTCCGCGATTGGCTGCAACAGAACACATCCTTCCAGGCCCTGGCCACGAGTAACGGGGTCAGTTTCAATTTAGCGATGCCCGGTTCGCCTCCTGAAATGATTGATGGCGGACGCTCGACACCGGGCTACTACGACAGGGTCTTCGGCGAGAAACCGTGGATGGGCCGCTATTTCCTGCCGGAAGAAGCGCAGGCAGGAAAAGACCACGTTGTCATCATGACCCACCGCTTGTGGGAAAGGCTCGGGTCAAATCCAAAGATTCTTGGCACGCAGCTCAGGCTGGATGGCGAACTCTACACCGTGGTTGGGGTGAGGCCTCCCGGCCAGCCCGACCGCATGGCCGGTGATCTGTTTGCGCCGCTGACATTCAAGGCCGAGCAACTGAATCACGATTTTCATTGGCTGCTGGTATTTGGCCGCCTGAAACCGGGCGTGACCCTGGCACAAGCGCAGGCGGACATGGACGTGGTTGCCTCGCGCATCGCCCACGACTTTCCGGTTTCGAACAAAGGGTGGGGAATTTACGTCGAGCCGCTTCACAACGACTTCCTCCCAAAAGAGGTGATCAAAACCATGTGGCTGCTGATGGCGGCGGTGGGATTCGTTCTGCTCATCGCGTGCGTCAACGTGGCCAACCTTCTTCTTGCTCGTGGAACCACGCGGCAGCGCGAAATCGCGATGCGAACTTCGCTCGGCGCAACCCGCTGGCAAATCTTCCTGCAATTGTTGAGTGAGAGCGTTGCCCTGGCATTCATCGGCGGAGTGGCCGGAACGGCGCTCGGCTTCGTGATGATCAAAGTGTTTCTCTTCAGGATGCCGCAATACACATTGCCATCCGAGGCTGATGTGCGTCTCAGTATCCCGGTTCTCCTCTTCACCTTCGGTACAACGCTGATTGCCGGCGTGCTGTTCGGCTGCGCTCCGGCCTGGCAAGCGTCAAAGCTGGATCTGAATGAAACCTTAAAAGAAGGAGGCCGAGGATTCGGTGGTGCCGGGCGTCACGGTTTGCGCCGCTTTCTTGTTGTCTCTGAGTTCGCGCTCGCCTTAGCGCTTCTCGCCGGAGCTGGATTGGCCCTTCATAGCTTTTGGAATCTTGCCCGCGTGAACCCCGGATTTCGTGTTGACCATCTGCTGACGTTTGATTTGCCGGTTCCAAACGAAAAATTCACCATGCCAGAACAAATGGTGGCGTTCTACCGTGAACTTCTCGATCGCGTGCAATCGTTACCGGGAGTAATCGATGCCGGAGTCGCCAATGGCAAGCCGCTGACCGGCGCGAACATGGGCATGCCATTCAGTGTCGAAGGTCAGGCGGTTGCTGATCCATCATCACGACCAGGCGCGGCATACATTTTGACTACGCCCGGCTATTACCGGACCTTCGGAATTCAAATGGTCCAAGGCCGCGCATTCACGGACCAGGACCGCGCGGGTTCGGTCCCGGTAGTTGTGGTCAACCAGGCTTTCGCGGACAAATACTTGAAGGGCATGGACCCGCTGAAACAGCGGATCATGGTCGAGCAACTCATTCCCGGAGTTGCCAAGCTCGGGCCAACGACTCCGTACCAGATCGTCGGCGTATATCGGAATGTCCGCAACAACGGCGTTAAGGGAGACAGCTTTCCTGAAATGCACGTGCCCTTCTGGCAAACACCTTGGCCACAGGCCCTCATGGCGGTCCGTACTGCGAGTTCTCCGGAGTTGATGACCAAGGCCATCGCTGCCCAGATTCATGCGGTCGATCCTGATCTTGCCCTGGCCAACGTAAAAACAATGGAGCAGATCGCAACCGAATCGCTGGTCGGCGACCGTTTTGTCTCCGAAATGTTCGGAACATTTGCGACGGTCGCTCTGCTGCTTGCCGCGATCGGTATTTACGGCGTGATGGCGTTCACCGTCGCCCAGCGCACGCATGAAATCGGATTGCGAATCGCGTTGGGAGCGAACCAGAAGCAAGTGCTGCAGATAATTCTGAAAGAAGCCTTGATCCTCGCCGCGATCGGCCTGGCAATCGGACTGGGCGGCGCATGCCTGGTTGGACGCACCATGCACAGCACGCTTTACAACGTGGGCTCGGTCGACCTGCCGGCGTTCAGCGCGGTTGCAATTGTCTTGTTTGCCAGCGCCATGTTCGCGTCTTACATTCCCGCGCGCCGCGCAACCAAAGTGGACCCGATAGTGGCATTGAGATACGAGTGAGGATATGAATGGCTTAGTCCAAGACCTTCGTTATGCGTTTCGGCAGATGCGGAAAAGCCCAGGCTTTACCTTGTTTGCCGGTGGCGCGTTGGCACTGGGCATTGCCGCAACAAGTGCCGTGTTTAGCATCACTGATGCGGTGTTGCTCCGTCCGTTAAATTACCGCGATCCTTCGCGACTGGTAATGATCTGGCAGGACGACACCAACTATGGCTTTCCCCGCAACAATCCGTCGCCTTTCGCCTTTACGCAGTGGAAAGAGCGCAACCATGTGTTTGAAGATATGGCAGCGCTCAGGCATGACTCTCTCAACCTGACCGGCCATGGCGATCCGGAGTATCTACAAACGGATACGGTC
Source organism: Acidobacteriota bacterium (assembly GCA_046735175.1). Lineage (GTDB taxonomy): Bacteria > Acidobacteriota > Terriglobia > Terriglobales > Acidobacteriaceae > Gp1-AA145. Next base: position 7,123 of record JBKPSP010000164.1, on the reverse strand, counting down.
ACGGCGAATTTCTTCTCTGTTCTGGGTGTTGACCCTGCGCGTGGGCGCACCTTCTCGAGTGAAGACGGACGCCCGGGAGCTCCCCTCACTGTCGTATTGAGCTACGGGCTGTGGGTCCGGCGTTTTGGCTCTGACCCGCGCATTGTTGGGCAAGACCTCTTACTCAGTGGGGCCAAGTACACCGTAATCGGAGTGATGCCGCGCGCCTTCCGATTTCTGGATCCAAAAATCGAGGCCTGGGTGCCATCGCAATGGACCTCGGAATTCATCGAGAGCGAAAAGACAAATCATTACCTCACAATGGTAGGCCGTCTCAAGGGCGGCGTCAGCATCGTGCAAGCGCAAGCCGAAATGCTTGCCCTGGGCAAGCAACTTTCCGCTAACGATCCCTGGGATTCGGGCGCGGTTCTGGTTCCTTTGCGCGAGCAAGTTTCTGGCAATGTTCGGCCTGTCATTCTGGTGTTGCTCGGCGCGGTCGCGTTCCTTCTGTTGATTGCATGCGCAAACGTTGCCAGCTTGTCCATTGCGCGGGGCAGCGCACGCGCGCGGGAAATCGCGCTGCGGCTCGCATTGGGGGCGGACCGCCGGCGTTTGATCCGGCAAATGCTGACTGAGAATTTGGTGCTCTCGGGCATGGCGGGTTTGGCCGGCCTTCTGCTGGCCTTCTGGGGAACTCGATTCCTGGTCTTGCTCGTTCCAAGCGGCACCTCAGCAACGCCGCAGTTGGATATCAGGCTTCTCGCATTCACTTTGTCAGTTTCAATCCTCACCGGCGTTCTATTCGGAGTTGCGCCGGCCGTGCGTGCTTCGCGAAATGCAGTCCTTGCAAATATGAAAGAAGGAGGCGCGCAATCGGGGATGGGAGCTGGCGGACACGGCGTGCGGCGCGTCCTGGTTATCTCCGAAGTTGCATTGACCGTGGTTTTGCTAACTGGCGCAGCTCTCATGCTGCGCAGCTTCGAAAAACTCTACACCCAGGATGCAGGATTTCGCGCAGATCACGTGTTGACGCTGCAAACAAGACTTCCGTACCCCAGATATGGCGAGTTCGCGCGGCGTACTCAGTTCTATCGCGAAGTCGTGCAGCGCGTTAAAACTCTACCGGGGGTCACCGCAGCTGGATACGCGACAGATCTTCCGTTAACGGCTTGGGGCAATGGAACCTTCGTGACGGTGGAGAATCGGCCGGTTGACCCCAAGCATATGTTGATCGCCAACGTTCGCGTGGTTACCCCAGACTATTTTCGTGCGATTGGAATGAGGTTGCTCCATGGACGGCTGCTGGCTCAGACCGATGGCACTGATGCTCCAAAAGCCGCTTTGGTGAACGAAACCATGGCACGCACGTACTGGCCGGGAATGGATCCAGTTGGGCGACGCTTCAAGCGCGGCGCCGCAGATGCGAACTCTCCATGGTGGACCGTAGTCGGCGTCGTTGGCGACATGCGGCAGGCAGGTATGGATATTCCGGTGCGCCCGGAGTCCTATTTCCCATTTGAGCAGGCCGATTTCTTCTCTCCCAGATCTTTAGCCGTACGCACTACGGGCGACCCTGTCAGCCTGATCAATGAAGTGCGGCGGCAAGTGTCGCAGGTTGATCCAGATCAGCCAATCGCAAACATCCAGACCATGAGCGATCTGGTTGATTCCAGCATTGCGAAACCACGAATGAACACTTTCTTGTTGGGCGGATTTGCCGGACTTGCTCTGCTCCTGGCTGCACTCGGAATTTACAGTGTGCTCTCTTTCGCTGTGACACAGAGAACACGGGAAATCGGCGTTCGGATTGCGCTGGGCGCGCGATTCCGCGATGTCCTCGGTATGGTGCTGGCGAGCGGCGCCCGGCTGTTCGCGGCCGGTGCGGCAATTGGCCTACCGGCAGCCGTTTCACTGTCGCGTTTGATGTCGCATTTGCTCTATGAGATCAGCCCGGGAGACTTCGTGTCTTATGCCTCGGTGGTCGTTGTTTTCGGATCGATCGCGTTTCTGGCTTGCTACATCCCTGCCCGGCGGGCCGCGAACGTCGACCCCATGGTGGCGCTGAGATACGAGTGAGGTGACAGCCATGAATACATTTCAGGATTTTCGTTTGGCGTTCCGGCTCCTGCGGAAGAGTCCGGGATTCACCTCCGTTGCCATTCTCACTCTGGCTTTTGGCATTGGTGCGACCACTGCGATCTTCAGCGTTGTGTACGCTACCATGCTCGCTCCTCTGCCCTATCCCGACGCCGACCAGCTCGTCCTGTTGTGGTCGCGGGTCCGCGGGAATGACAACAACGTTGCTGTCCAGGATTATCTGGACTGGAAAGCCCAGAACAAGACATTCCAGCAGATGGTTGCCTGGAGGTCAGCCAGCTTCAACATGGCCACGGCAGACCGGCCTCAACAAGTGCGGGGGATGCTCACTGGCCCCGGCTGGTACAGCATGATCGGCGTAAAGTTTTTCAAAGGCCGCGATTTTCTTCCTGAGGAGGGCGAACCGGGCAAGGACCGTGAGGTCATTCTTACTCATGACACGTGGCAACAACTGGGCTCCGATCCAAACATCATTGGCAAAACCATTCGCATCGATCTCGAACCGCACACCGTAGTCGGCGTACTCGCGCCCGGCGCCCCCGATCGCATGCAAATCAAGTTTCTGGTGCCGTTGTCCTTCAAACCGGAACAGATCAGCCGTGATAACCGGTGTTGCAGCGTCGCCGGCCGGCTAAAACCGGGAGTCACAATCGCCGAGGCGCAGGCCGATATGAAGGTGATTGCGGCGCGCATCGCAAGAGACTACCCCGACACAAACAAAGATCGAGGGATTAATGTCGTTCCACTCCGAAACTACTGGTTCCCCAAGGAAACCCAGAGCACTTTATGGGCGCTATTGGGTGCAGTGGGTTTTGTCCTTCTGATCGCGTGCGCGAACGTTGCCAACCTGCTGCTGGCAAAGGCCACCACTCGGCTCAGGGAAGTCGCAGTGCGCTCTTCGCTCGGCGCCACACGCGCTCGGGTGTTCCTGCAATTTCTGACTGAAAGCTTAGTGCTGTCGGCCCTCGGCGGCGCAGTGGGAATTGGTATCGCTGAGTTCATGTTGCAAACCATCGTCAAGACGCTACTCTCCGGGATGGGATTGAGCTTGCCCTCCGAAGCCGATGTTGCGCTCAATCTGCCTGTATTGGGTTTCACGCTGCTTTGCACAATGCTGGCCGGAATTCTTTTTGGTTGCGCTCCCGCCTGGCGCGCTTCAGCCCTGAACGTGAATGAAACTCTGAAAGAAGGCGGACGCGCCGGAACGGGCAGTGCCCACCAAAAGCTCCGGCGGGCACTGGTGGTTGCGGAATTCGGTCTTGCGCTGGCATTGCTTGCCGGCGCGGGTTTGGCCATCCACAGCTTTTGGAACCTGAGCCGGTTCGACCTTGGATTACGCACCGACCACATTCTCACCTTTGGTCTTCCTATTCCGGAGAAACACTTCGCGCAATCGTCTCAGATCGTGCCGTTCTATCGCGACCTGATTGGCCGGCTGCATGCAATTCCTGGCGTGACAAGTGCTAGCGTTGCGACCGGTACGCCGCTGGGCGAGATTGGATTTTTCTTGCCCTTTGGCATCGCAGGCCAACCTCCAAAGGAGAGCAACCCGCGAGACGGAGCTTTTTTCATGATGACTACGCCGGAGTACCACAAGACCTTCGGAATTCGGCTAATCAGAGGGCGAACATTTAACGAGACAGACACGGAGAGAAGTGCTCGCGTGGCGGTGGTTAGCGAATCTTTGGCCAAGAAGTTTCTTCCTGGGATTGATCCGATTGGGCAACGCCTCTCGGTCCCACAGGTAGTTCCGGGCGCCAACAAACCTGGTCCGGCTCAGGAGTGGGAGATCGTCGGTGTGATTCACGACGTGCACATGCTCGGTCCGCGCCAGGACCTTAACGCGGAGATTGATGTCCCGTTCTATCAGAGCGCATGGCCCCGGGCAAACGTAGCTATCCGCACCCACGGTAATCCGGAACAAATACGCAAAGCGGTCAGCGTGGTTATCGCTTCTCTTGATCCGGACTTGCCCATGGATGCAGTGCAGACGATGGACCAGCTCGTTAAAGATAACTTTCTCGAGGACCGCACAGTGACCGAGCTGTTTGGAATCCTGGCTACGGTCGCGCTGTTACTGGCTACAGTCGGAATCTATGGGGTGATGGCATTTTCGGTCGCGCAGCGCACACATGAGATCGGCCTGCGCATGGCGCTCGGTGCCGATCGGCATAACGTGCTGCGGTTGGTAATTAAAGAGGGCATCGTCCTCGCTCTTCTGGGTCTCGGCGTTGGATTGGTCGGCGCATTCTTCGTAGGGCGCGCCATTCAAAGTACGTTGTATGGCGTTGGCACAGTTGACCTCACGGCATTTAGCGCGGTTTCGCTGCTATTGATGGCGGCGGCACTGCTGGCCTGCTATTTTCCCGCGCAACGCGCAACCAGGGTGGATCCCATGGTGGCGCTGAGATACGAGTAATAAAGGATAGAAGATAGAAAATGACCGGACTCATACAAGATCTTCGTTACGCACTCAGGCAATTGAGAAAGACGCCAGGATTTACCACTACCGCGGTTCTTACTCTGGCGCTCGGTATCGGAGCGAACGCGGCGATTTTTAGTCTGGTGAATGCAATCCTGATGAAGAACCTGCCGGTGGCTGATCCGAAGTCGTTGTTGTTGTTTGCTGACCGCAATGACTGTTGTGTTACCACGGGCGGCGAATCTGATGGTGACTATGGGCTGTTCTCAACTGATGCTTACGAACAATTAAGGAGAAACACGCCTGAATTCGAAGAGCTTGCAGCGATGCAGGCGGGTTTCGAATACCGGCCGATCGTAGCCCGTCGCGCTGGAACGCAGGACAGTGCGCAATCGTTGATGGGCGAGTTTGTTTCGGGGAACTATTTTCGAACCTTCGGCTTGAGGCCGGCGGCAGGAAGGTTGTTTTCCGACTCGGACAATTTCAAGGGTGCACTAATCGTCGCGGTGATGAGCTACGAAAAGTGGAAAAACGATTACGCCGGAAATCCATCGATTGTGGGAAGCACATTTTTCGTAAACACGAAACCGGTAACTATCGTTGGAATCGCTCCGGAAAAATTCTACGGCGACCGGCTCTCGCCTACGCCTCCCGACTACTATTTGCCGATCGAGTCGATGCCCGCGATCGCTAACGTGCCATATGTTCACGACCCAGAGGCACGGTGGCTCTATATAGTCGGTCGCGTCAGGCCTGGTTATTCCCTTCCGCAGTTAAAGGCAAAGGTCAGCGTTTTGTTGCAGCAGGCACTGGCGCCGCTGCGCACTTATTCGTCGGAAAAAGGCAAGGCCGAACTGAAGAAGGTGCATGTGGGCCTTACGCCTGGCGGGGCCGGCATCCAGCACATGCAGGAAGTGAACGCATCGCAACTCAGGCTGCTGATGTGGACCTCAGCTCTGGTGCTGCTGATCGCGTGCGCCAACATTGCCAACCTGCTGCTGGTGCGGGGAATGGGCCGCAAGTCGGAGATGTCGGTCCGAACTGCACTAGGTGCGATGCGAGGACGAGTGGTTCGGCAACTCCTCACAGAAAGCATCTTATTGGCAGGCCTAGGTGGAATTGCGGGATTGGTGGTCGCTTACGCTGGAACGCGACTGCTGCTCAGTCTGGCGTTTCCCGGGGCGGCGATTCCGATTCAGGCCAGCCCTTCGCCTGTGGTACTTGCGTTCGCATGCGGATTGTCTCTGATTACCGGAGTTCTGTTTGGAATCGCACCCGCGTGGATTTCAGCCCAGGCCGAACCAGCCGAAGCATTGCGAAGCGGCTCACGAACGACCGCAGGTGGCGCCAGCCTGCTTCAGCGGGGATTGGTTGTCGCCCAGGCTGGATTATCGCTGGTGTTGCTGATAGGAGCAGGACTGTTTTCTCAAAGCTTGAACAAGCTTGAGCATATCGATCTGAAGCTTGATTCCACCAATCGCTACATCGTTCATTTCAACCCGCAGGCGCCCGGCTATTCACAGCGCCAGGTCGGCGACTTGTATCGCACGATGGAAGAACGGTTCCATGCCATTCCCGGCGTGGAGAAAGTCGGCATCGCTACTTACACGCCAATGGAAGACAACAACGATGGCTGGGGTGTGCGTGTACAGGGCCAGCCGGATTTGAACGTTCAGGCCTCGTTCATAAAAGCAAATGCCGACTACTTTGATTCGGTCGGAACGCATGTGATTGCCGGGCGCGGGATTCGCGAGCAGGATACGCCGGCAGCGACGACGATCGCAGTGGTGAACGAATCATTTGTGAAGAAGTTGTTCAAGCCGGGCGAAAACCCGATTGGCCAGCATTTTGGATCGCCAGATTCCCCGGGAGACTACGAAATCACCGGGGTTGTCGAGAACACTGCCTACACCGACGCAACCTGGAAAAATCATGCGATGTACTTTGTGCCGCTGTTGCAGAGGCCCAATGGCACTAAAGACATTGACCACGACGAAATGATGTATGCGAGCGCGATGGTTTTAAAGACATCGCGGCCTATCAATGACATGGAGGCGATTGCCCGGCGAACGCTTTCCGCAATCAATCCGAATCTGGCGATCGTCAAGTTCCAGACATTTGATCGCCAGATCGCGGACCGTTTTAACGACCAACGATTGCTTGCGCGGCTGACGATGCTGTTTGGAGTGCTGGCGCTTCTGCTCGCGACCCTCGGACTCTATGGAGTCACGGCGTACAACGTGGCGCGTCGAACTTCCGAGATCGGCATTCGCGTAGCTCTCGGAGCTGAGCGCACACAAGTCACGGGCATGGTCATGCGCGGCGCCCTGATACAAGCTGCGATCGGCCTTGCAATCGGAATTCCGACCTCGCTTTTGTGCGTGCGGTTTGTCAAATCACAGCTGTACGAAATTAACGGCGTTGATCCCAGCGTGCTAGGTCTTGCAATGGCGGTGCTACTCGCCTGTGCCTCTGTAGCCGGGATCATTCCTGCGCGCCGCGCGGCCAAGGTCGATCCCATGGTGGCGCTGCGATATGAGTGAGGCATTATGAACGGACTATTGCAAGATCTTCGATATGCGGTGCGTCAGCTGAGGAAGGCGCCGGGATTCGCCGCGGTTGCCG
>JBKPSP010000163.1:0-8056 GCA_046735175.1 Acidobacteriota bacterium | reverse complement strand
GCCGTACTCCGCTCCCGACGGAGACTTCGCTCAGTGCGCTATGGTGCATTGCTTCGATCCGCGCAACACAACGCTTGAGCCGGAATACTACGGCGATGTGGACGCTGCGAAATATGCCGAGCGCAAGCCGCTCATCTGGTTCTGGATGATGTACGACCGTTCGCCCGTCGGCCTGAACCACTGGCTCGGATTCCGAATGCGGGCCATGCTTGCGCGCCATGTCTTCAAACATTGCGGCAACAACGTGAAGATTTTCCACGGAGTGGAAATGACGTTCGGCTATAACCTGACCGTCGAGGACAACTGCACGATCCACAAATACGTTTTGCTCGACGACCGCGGGGAACTCATTATTCACGCGGGAAGCTCCGTCTCAGATTATGCGAACGTCTACACGCACTCTCACGATTTGAACGATGGAATGATCATTACCAATCACAAGACCGAACTTGGCCCAAAGGCGCGTGTCACCTATCACGCGACAGTATTGAGCGGAGTGCGGGTAGCCGAGCACGGGTTGGTCGGCTCGATTGGTGTTGCTTCGAAGGACGTTCCGCCGTATCACATCGTGGGTGGCGTGCCGGCGAAGACGATCAAGGTGAAGACGATTGCACCCGAGAATCCGGCAGGTGGTTAGGTTTAATCTTCCTTTGCAAGATTTCTCTGCGCGCTTTGCGGTTTCAGGTTTTCAGCACTGCATCAGGAAATCTCTGAAATTTGTTACTATCAAGCCAGTCTTCGCCGCGAATGACCCTTGATCACGTTTACATTATTTTCCAGATTATTGCCTTTCTGTTCGCGATCAGCGTGCACGAGTCCGCGCATGCGTGGATGGCAAATCTGCGCGGCGATCCCACGGCGCGGATGTTGGGACGCATAACGCTCAATCCAATCAAACACATTGATCCGATTGGCACGGTTATCTTGCCGCTGGTAGCGGCATTCACCGGAATTCCAATGCTCGGATGGGCGAAGCCGACCCCTGTAAACCCGCGAAACTTTCGCAATCCTGTTCTTGACGATGTTTTGACTTCGGTCGTGGGTCCGATCAGCAATTTCGCTGTTGCTGGCAGCGCTGTTACTGTTCTCATGATTTTCAAGTTGACCTCTGGAGCGGGCAGACAGGTCGTAAACGAAATTGCCGGCCCGAATCCTTTGCACTCCCAGTCCGCGCTGGTGCCTTTCTGTGTGCTGTTCTATGAACTGATGGTGGTGAATGTGGTGCTTGGTATCTTCAACCTGATACCGGTTCCGCCACTTGATGGCAGCCATGTGCTCCGGCACTTCCTGCCGGAGCCGCTGCGCCGTGCTTATGACATGCTCGGGATATTCGGCCTATTAATACTGGTTTATTTCGGCGGGAGCTTTGTGGCGCGGCTGCTCAATCCGGTTCTGTCATTCTTTGATACGGTTCTGTACAGAACATGACCACTTCTCGCAAACGCGTTCTCAGCGGCATGCGCTCAACCGGCAAGCTGCACCTCGGCAACTACGTCGGGGCGCTGCAGAACTGGGTGCGCATGCAGGACCAGTATGAGTGTTTTTTCTTCATCGCTGACTGGCACGCCCTCACGACCGATTACGCCGACACTTCGCAAGTAAAGCAGAACTCAATCGAAGTTCTGCTCGACTGGCTTGCCGCGGGACTTGATCCCGAGCGCTGTACCATGTTCATCCAGTCGCACGTGCCGCAGCATGCCGAGCTGCATCTGCTTTTCTCGATGGTCACACCGCTGGGCTGGCTGGAGCGCGTGCCAACTTACAAAGAGCAGCGGGAAAACATCACCGAAAAAGATCTGGGCACGTACGGATTTCTCGGATATCCGGTGCTGCAGGCTGCTGACATTCTGATCTACAAAGGCGATTTCGTGCCGGTCGGCGAAGACCAGGTGCCGCACGTGGAACTGACCAGGGAGATTGCGCGGCGCTTCAATCAGTTTTACAAGCTGCATGGAGCCGAGGTGTTCCCGGAACCTCAACCGCTTCTGACTCCTGCCGCAAAGCTTCCCGGAACCGATGGCCGCAAGATGTCGAAATCGTACGGGAACACGGTTCTGCTCACAGACCCTGAACCGGTGGTCCGGCAAAAGCTGAAGACCATGGTCACGGACCCAGCCCGCGTGCGCCGCACAGATCCCGGAAACCCCGACGTCTGCCCGGTCGGCGATCTGCACAAAATTTTCAGCAGCAAAGAAACTATGACGAAAGTGGACGCCGGTTGCCGATCCGCCGGCATCGGCTGCATCGAGTGCAAGAGCTGGGCGGCCGATGCCCTGGTTAACATCTTGAATCCCATGCAGCAGCGACGCAAAAAATATGAGGAGAACCCGCGTCTGGCCTGGGATATCCTTGAGGCAGGCTCGGCGCACGCGCGGGACATTGCCAATACCACCATGCGGGAAGTTCGCGACGCCATGAAGATGTCGCTGGAATTCGAAGCGCCGGGCAACGCACTAAGGGCCAAGTAACAGATGCCAGAGCACAGAAACAATGTAGAGCCGTTGCTTGCAACGTCTGCAGCCCGCAGCGGCAATATTGTCGAAGGGAACCTCGCACGAAAGCCCGTCGCTGCTCCTCCGGCGCAAGAGCAGACCAGCGACTTCCCGTTCGCCGTTGCTCTCGCCAACGTTTACGAAGGCCCGCTTGATCTTCTGCTGGATCTCGTTCGCAAGCAGGACATCGACATCTACGACATCCCGATCGCCAAGATCACCGCGCAATATCTCGCGTATGTCGAACGGCTGCGCGAGTTGGATGTCAACGTCGCCGCGGAATTCATCTACATGGCGGCAGTGTTGATTCACATCAAGTCGAAAATGCTGTTGCCGCGCGATCCGGCCGCGGGTTCCGAAGAACAGGAAGATCCACGCGCAGAGCTGGTGAATCGTCTGCTCGAGCACGAAAAGTTCAAGTCCGCGGCGCAGATGCTCATGCAGAAGCAGCAGATCGAAGACGCGGTGCGCTCCAATCCTGCCATTCGCGAGTTCATGGACGCCGAAGGCACCGAACCGGAATTCGCCGCCGACGTGATCGACTTGGTGAAGACTTTCCAGCAGGTTCTGGAGCGCGTGCGCACGCGGCCGATTCTGCAGGTTGATGAAGAAACGGTCACTGTCAGCCAGATGATCGACTACATGCGCCGCCGGCTTTCACTCGAAGACCGGCCGCTGCGCCTGAAACAGATCTTGCAGAATGTGCAGTCGCGCACGGCGCTGGTATGCATGTTTTTGGCGTTGCTCGAGCTGGTGCGACTACAGGCAATTCAGTTGCGGCAAGACCGCCTGTTCGGCGACATACTAGTTCGCAAGCACGTGGGATTCGACGCGGTCATGGCAGAGCAGGCGGCGGTCAGGGACGATTGGAGATAGTCAGTTGCGAGTGGCCAGTTGCTAGCAAAACTGAAAGCGCTAGCAAGCCAGCCACTAACATTAACAACTAGCAACTATGAGTCTTAAAGCACAAATCGAAGCCATCATCTACGCGGCGGAGACGCCGATCACGCTCGACCAGATTGTCGAACTGGTCAAAGACCCTGCGGGCAACGAAAACGGCACGCAACTCAAGTCCGCTGTTCTGCTCGCCCTCGGCGAACTCAAAGCCGAATACGCGGTGGACGCGCACGGTATCGAAATCCGCGAAGTGGCCGGCGGATACCGAATGTCCACCAAGCCCGAGCAGCACGAGGTAGTGCGCGCGTTCGCCAAGAGCCTGAAGCCACCCATTCGCCTCTCACTCCCCGCGCTCGAAACGCTGGCGGTCATCGCTTACAAGCAGCCGGTCACCGTGCCGGAAATCAGCGAGATTCGCGGCGTGGATTCGAGCGGCGTCATCGCCACCCTGCTCGATCGCAAGCTGATTACGACCTCCGGCCGCAAAGACGTCATCGGCCGTCCCATCCTCTACAAGACCACGAAAGAATTTCTCCTCCGCTTCGGCCTGAAAGACGTAAACGAGCTTCCCAGCATGGAGGAGTTCGAGAAGTTGGTGGCGCAGTCGTTCCAGGGGGATTTGTTGGCGGAGGAGACGCCGAAACCAGAAGTACAAAACGGCGAAACCGATCGCTCCTCGCCGAATCACCTCGAAGCCAGCAAGACCGCTTAGATCCATGGGACTTCAATACGCTCACATGCTAATACCAGAACGGCCGGATTTCGTTCCTGAACCGGACCAAGTCTCCAATTTCTTCCAGAAGCTCGTAACTATGGGCAGTGCACCTTCGGACGCAACCATCAGGTTTGGAAAATATTCCGGCCGAGCTCGGCACGGCGCGAATCCCCTAACAGGGGAGAAGATCTCGATTCCGGTCCGCGATTTTGTAGTTCTGAAAGATGTGTCGGAAATAGAATCTGCGCCCGATTTGAACGAATACGACTTAGCCATGTCGGGAAAAGGGCCTGCACAACTGCCTCCATTTGCGCTCTACGCAATCGAGGAAGGGAAAGAAGTCGAGTTCGGTGACGCGTATGCGTATGAAATCCGCGGTCGCCTGAGGTCTCAGGTCGTGTCAACCAGCGGAACTCCCGACTTTGGTCAGCCGTGCTCTCGCGCATCGCGAAGCGGCAAATTCAGCCACCCAAGGACAGGAAATTCAATTGAAGTACCAAACTCAGGATGTGCAAGGTTTTGGGTCGAGTTTGAATTTGGGAAATGGCTCTTCTCAAAAATAGTGGACAATTTTGATGTGCTCGAACCGACGATCCTGAAGGCCGCCACAGAAGCATTTGATACAAGCTTTGCCCAAGGCGGCATCGTGCGCTGAATGCTGCTCGCCAGATGCGCGCAGAGTGCGCTCGGGCGGCTGAGGGCACCCGCGCTACGTGTGCGTTGCCGTCTGATAACTTTCATCATTTCCTGAGGGTGCCTGCAAGGAGTGGTCTTTCGGCTTAACCAATTATCAAAATGTGCGGAGGCAAGATTGGCCAATCTCAAGATGTCTGCCGCGCTCAAGAAGCGGGCTGCACAAATTCAAGTGCTTTTAATGGATGTTGACGGCACAATGACCGACGGCGGAGTCACCCTACTCTCTCAGACCGATGAGATCGCAGTCGAAATAAAAACATTCGATGCTCACGACGGCCAAGGCCTGACTCTCGCGCGCACGGCCGGAATCAGAACCGGCTGCATCACCGGCCGGCAAAGTTCTGCGCTGCTTCGGCGCGCGAATGAAATGCACATGGAATTCATCTATATGAAACAGGCGCTGAAAATTCCCGCGTATGAAGAAATTCTTCGGAAAGCCGGTGTACCGGAGTCTGCGGTGGCGTACATCGGAGATGATCTTCCCGACATTCCCATCATGCGCCGGGTTGGATTGGCGATTGCCGTCGGTGACGCGGTTCCCGAGGTCGAGAAAGCTGCGCACTACACCACCAAGGCACTCGCCGGCCATGGCGCTGTTCGCGAGGCGGTTGAACTCATTCTCAAATCCAAGGGCATTTGGGAAGCGATGATCGACAAGGCTCGAGCTTAAAGACCGAATTCACCACTGAGACACAGAGGCACAGAGAAACCCACGAACATTTTTTTCTAAAGGGTTTTCCCTGTGTCTCTGTATCCCGGTGGTGAAAATGATCTGTTCCTCGGCAAAGTGGTAGACTGCCGCAATGCCAGCCAAGAAGAAAATCAAAAGCAAAGCGTCAAAATCAAAATCCAAAACCAGCAAGAAAAAACCCACCCCGCGCAAGAGTGTCAAAAAGACAGCAAGCAGTAAGAAACCCCTCAAACGAAAAGCAACGCCCAAGAAAGCCGCGAAGCGCCGTGCGCGCCCAAAATCGGCCCCAGTGAGCGCCGAACGCGAACTGCAGCAGGAAATTCGCAGCCGAAGACTGACGGGCACCGAGGCCGGTCAGAGCCGGCAATCGGACTTTCAGGGGCTATCGCGCAAGGAGGATGTGGATTCTGAGAGCGTTGACGAGTTAGTCGAGGAAGGGAACATCTTCGAAGCCGGCGCCATTGCGGGCGTGGAAGAGGCTGATGACTCGGATGAGCGGGAAGTGCACACTCATGAAGTTTCGGAGGACGACGTCCCCGAAGAGTATCTCGAAAAGGACTGATCGACGGCGTATCCTGCGCCAATCGCTCCCGTCTGCATGCATCGTGCAGTGTATAATTCCTCGCATTCGGGCCTTCCAGGGGGCGCATGGCTGACGAAAGTTCGACTGTGTGGGTTCCAGTGTGTTGTGGGCGGGTGATGCGCTGCAATCTGTTCCGGCAGGCCGATGGGTCCGTGCTCGCGGCATTGGTTTGTACCAGTTGCAGCAAGAACATTACTCTCGAGCAAGAGGCACTTGAAGCGACGCATCAATACGGAGAGGGAACGAACCTCCTCCGCCTGCTCGGAACGCCCAAGCCACCGAAAACCGACCGACGAAAAGCCATCAGCGCGCCAGCCGGCGATGAACCGACACTCTAGCCCGACTGAGGGTGCGGACTGATGCCTCCAACCATCGGCGAGACCGTCTCGCACTACCGCATAACCGAGAAACTTGGGGCTGGAGGAATGGGGGTCGTCTATAAGGCCGATGACACCCGGCTCGACCGGCCGGTCGCCCTGAAATTCCTTCCTGAAAATGTAGCCCACGACCCCCAGGCGCTCGAACGCTTCCGCCGCGAGGCGCATGCTGCCTCGGCGCTGAACCACCCTGGGATTTGCACGATCTACGATGTTGGCGACCACGACCGGCCGTTCATCGCCATGGAGTTTATTGACGGCGATACGCTGCGAAATCACATTGGCGGGAAGCCGCTGCCACTCGAAGAAGTTCTGACGCTCGGGATTCAGATCGCAGACGCCCTGGATGTGGCGCATTCAAGCGGGATCATTCATCGCGACATCAAGCCGGCAAACATCTTCATTACCACGCGTGGACAGGCTAAGGTGCTGGATTTTGGGCTCGCCAAGCTGGTCCCCAAAGGTGTGGCGGTTGGCGGTGGCGATTCTTCCAGCGAGGCGGCACTGTCGATTGTGGGGATCATTAGCGGGACGCCATCGTATATGTCGCCGGAACAGGTGCGCGGCGACGATCTCGACCCACGCACCGATATCTTTTCGATCGGCCTTTTGCTGTATGAGATGGCGACTGGGAAGCAGGCATTTCCCGGCAACACCGGCGGCGTGATCATCGAAGCGATACTCACGCGTCCGCCGGCACCGGTGAGGGACCTGAATCCAGAGATTCCGCCCAGGCTCGAAGAGATCATTAACAAGGCGCTGAGCAAGAGCAGAGACCAGAGATACCAGACAGCGGCTGAGATCTGCGCAGACCTGAAGCAACTAAAGCGCAACATTGATTCTGGCCAGACCACCGGGCTGCCGGTTTCAGTGAGCACAACGCTGGTGGTCCCTCAGCCGGGGAGACGCAAATGGGTCATTCCCGCCGGAGTTGCCGCGGTTCTGGCGCTTCTACTGGGAGGTTGGTTGTTGAATTCGAGGCGCGCTCGCGGCCTCACCGAAAGCGACACCATCGTTCTTGCCGACTTCAATAACAAGACCGGCGATCCGGTGTTCGATGACACGTTGCAGCAAGGCCTGGCGGTGCAACTTGAACAATCGCCTTTTCTAAGCCCGATTTCCGATCAGCGCATTCAGCAGACGTTACAACTCATGGGCCGGTCGCGCGGGACTAAGCTGACGCCTGAGATCGCGCGCGATCTGTGCACACGCACCGCAAGCAAGGCCTATCTGACGGGATCCATTTCGAATTTGGGCAGCCAGTACGTGATCGGCATCAAGGCAGTGAACTGCCAGACGGGGGACGACCTCACACAGGAACAGGTCACCGCCGACGGCAAGGAGCATGTTCTAAAAGCACTGGGCGAAGCGGCGACCCAGTTGCGCGAGAAACTGGGGGAGTCGCTGAAAACGGTTCAGAAGCTTGATGCGCCCATCGATCAGGCCACCACACCTTCTCTCGAGGCCTTGCAGGCGTACAGCCAGGGTCGAAAATCAATTTTGTTGAAGGGCGATTATCCGGGCGCGGTCATGCCGTTTCAGCGGGCGATTACACTCGATCCGAATTTCGCGATGGCGTATGCCTCGATGGGAACTAGTTACTAC
>JBKPSP010000162.1:0-18505 GCA_046735175.1 Acidobacteriota bacterium | reverse complement strand
GCGTTGTGGCCAACTCGCGTGCCCGTTGCCGGGCGGGTTCATCCATGTGGATCGCAAGACAGCGGAAGGCGGCGCTGGTGCATTGTGTTTTCAGCGAGCATGCCCCGCAACGTTTGCGAGTTCCGATATAAGTGTAGGTGCGGTTCCGAACACTCCGCCCACCGTGGTTGAGCTGCTGCCCTGCAGGGCAGCGATAACTGTTGCTTTCCGGCTGATAGGTAAACTGCTCGGGCCCGAAGAACGGGCTGCTCTTTCTGTGGATGCTGTCGCGCGTTCGCATGTAGGGAGTGATCTCCCGCTTCAACAACCATTGCAGGAACTCCCCATTGCCGTAAGTGGTATCTGCTGCCACCGAGACTGGCTCTCGCCCTTGCCACTCGGTGAAACGGGTGATCATGTCTTGTGCGGCCACCGTCTCCTGGCTCATCCGGGCTGCCGTGGCTTGCACACCCACGATCACGCAGCTTGAGTTATCGATTAGATAATTGTCGTAGTAGCCCAGCCGAGCCGGCGTGCCACCCTTCGTGGCGTAAGTCGAATCGGGATCGGTGGTCGATATCTGGTCTTGCTGGTGAACCGGCTCTTCCACCGGGTTCTGCCGTTCCAGGTCCACCAGATACTGACGCACCGAACGGTTGACCTGGGCTGCTTCTGCTAACTGCTCCCCTGGAATGCGGCTCTCCTTTGCTGCGTTCGCCTCCACGAAACTACTGTCCCACCGATAAATGTTCCCCTTGCACCAACCCAACTTCCACACACTGCTTTACGATCTGTTCAAACAAGTGCTCAAACAGCCTTGACTCCTGAAAACGTCCATGTCGGTTTTTCGAGAACGTGGAGTGGTGCGGAATCTCTTGATCGAAGCCCAGACCTGTAAACCAGCGCCACGCCAGATGCATGCGCAGTTCCTCCACCAGTTTGCGTTCGCTGGTGATGCCGTACAAATAGCCGATCAGCAGAATGCGCAGCAGGAGTTCGGGATCAATCGAAGGCCGACCGGTTTCGCTGTAGCTGTCCTTCAATCGCTGCCGCACAAACTCAAAGCTGATGTGCTTCTCGATCAGTCGCAGCAGATGATTCTCGGGAACCTGATCTTCCAGGCGGAAGTAGTAGAACAATGCTTCAGAGCGGTCGTGTTGCCCCATCATGATCAGCAGGCCTCCGACGATGAGAATCAAACCGAGCATGGGCAGGATCACTTCCTCCTACCATGCTTCTGCGGAATCTCGTCCCGCTTATCGACGTGACTTTTTCAACACCCACGAGATTTATCGCCAACTGGCAGAAATGAATATACTGGAGCGGCTAAATGGGAGGTCAATGATGTCAAGGGTCAATGGCGACAAAGCCCGATTTCATAGGAATCGCAAGAAGAGGATCGCGAGACGAAGCCGAAACGCGAACTGCTAGCCCTAACGAAACAGCCCAAGTCAGAGAATCCGGCGTCTCGCTTCAAACCGGGAGCGGCGAATTTGTAACATATTTGAATTGGGTAGGGCCGCCTGAATGAGTGATATGGAGACTTGTCGTCACCTCATGAAACCATGAGTTTCTTCTTGACCGAATCTAAAATCGAATATACGCGCTCGTCAGAAATATCAAGTCCGAAACGTTGCGGTTCGTGGAAAACACGATCGTTCAAGAAGCCTCGGCCAAGTTCGAGAGCTGCAATTCCGTACTCGTCCAAGCGACCATTTACAAACCAGCAAAATGGTTCGCCGCGACCCGGTCGCCGAATACGCCACGACAACGTGTATCGGTATTGATCGGCGAAGACTTGGGCCAGTTGCTCGGGGGTCAGTTTCTTGATTTCGGTCACATATTATTTGTAGCACGTAGCGGTCAGTGACAACGCGAGCCCATGCAGAGGATCGATCGGCTGACGCCACAGGTCCATAAGCTTAAGAATCGAAGTCGAGCTTACTTGAACGGCAGATCTCCTGTGAACTCGAACTGGCAGAGTTACGGCTTACGTATCAATCGACCGGCTTTGCTCAAAAGTCAATTCATCGCAAGGGCTGAATGTAAATGTCCATATGCATTCAGGCCAGTGCAAGCTGTGCCAGCCCGGAGCCGAAATGTTCGCAGATTTCTTTCACAAGCGCTGCGGCTGCCGGGCGTTCTTCGTCGTTTGGCGTTGAAATCTGGAGCAGCCCAGCGCGGCCCAGATTTTTGGGAAGAGTGAAGACGTCCTGGTGCTGCATCACCAATTCTAGGATGTGGGCGATATCTTCTGATTCATATCCGTTTTCAAAGTAAATGCCGGTTTCGTGAAATGTTGAAGCAGACATCCAGCAGGAACAAGCTAAGAGCCAATGACCTCGGCTTGTAGCCGACCAGACCTGCAGAAAATCAAAAATGCCGCTCTGAGCGAAGCCATATTCAATGTGAACCAAGCCACTTTGGGCGCCACGCATCAAGTCTGCCCAACTCGCAACAACCGCAGCCTCAAGGATTCGATCCAGATTCCGACTTTGATTTATTTCCATTGTCTCTCTCTGCTAGCCACTTCACTCTGACCGGATAACGCCGGCAAGAAAAATTAACTTCTCAACGATCTGACTTGCCGTTCCGCCGGTTGTGGGCCTGAGATCGTTGACGCCCACTCATGATGGTGAGAACGCAGCCGGCCAAGAACATCACCGTAACAATTGCTCCGAGATACAGGTCGAGCGGGTATATCAAAGTGCCTCCTAACGTTCTCACATCCGGCTTAGGTCAAGACTGCATGCGGGCTCAACCTCTAGCCCCCTCGTTGGCGCGCTGAGACACCCGTCGTGCCTCTGCTCCATTCAGGCAGCAGCTCTGTTGGATATGGCGCGAGTGTGCTGAAACTGTGGTGTAGGGTACGCCCAAGAAATGTTTTCCAACCATTCCAGTCACCTCCAGGCCATTGAAGTGTTGTTGTTTCACCTTCGCCAAGATCCTTATCAATGCGTTATGGACCTTCTTCGCTCCAACAGCGCCAAAGAACATCGCCTTGACTTCTGGCGCCATGAAAAAGAAGTTCCATCCCGCGGCATGGATCTTTCGGTCGAGGGCGAAACCGTCAAGCTTCATGACTACGCTCCAGTCTCCGGCGCACACTTCGCTTTCCAGACCGAAGAGCTGTGTTATTAGAGGTGAGTCATTGATGAGAACGGTACCCACTTGAATTGTCGGCGGCATTAATTCCTCGCTAGAAATTCGTTGCTCGCCTCAGATGCGAGTGAACGCGGCCACTATGAACAGCAATAGTGATATGAGTATCAGCGTGCCAACGCCAAGCAGCACGATTTCGCTCACCAGATCGGGGCTCATTAAATCTTTACTGCGCACTGCGCTCCTCGCGCTTGTCACGAGCCCGCTGCGGCTCGGGGGACGGCCCGGACAAAGCGCCTTCTGTGGAAGGCGATAACGATTGCGGATTCCCGCTGATGAATATCAGGGCAAATGGCCGCGAACCACTTTGTCCGGGCAAGTCCGCCCCTCAAGAAGGTAGATTGTCCGAGTGGTTTGGCGGACAAGCTGCTTTCTCGAGGCATCTATAGAATGCCGTACTTCGCTTGGAAATACTGTGCAGTATGGCTCACTTAGGTAGCTTGGCGGCACACGGGTCAACAGAGGGCCGCTTCGCCCATGGGGGTAACGCGGGCCGTTTTTGGACTAGAATCATGATTGATGGCTCCTGCTAGCGCGCACAAGAATGACCGCGCGTTCGACCCCGACACTTTCCTCGCCACCATTGGTGAGGGCAGGAAAATACTGGCGGTCCCGAAAAAGCAAACGATCTACGCCCAAGGCGCCGAAGCGGACGCAGTCTTTTATGTTCAAAAGGGCAAGGTGAGACTCACGGTCGTGTCCAAGACCGGCAAGGAAGCGACGATTGCCATCGTGAGTGAAAAACATTTCTTTGGGGAAGGCTCGCTTGCTGGTCAAGTTCTTCGTATGGGATCCGCAGCCGCAATAACGCCCTGTGAAATTATGAGGGTGGAAAAGAAGGCGATGATGGACGCGCTTCATCGCCAACACGCGTTTTCAGATATGTTCGTAGCGTATTTGCTAGCGCGAAATATTCGGTACGAAGAAGATTTGGTTGACCACTTGTTCAATTCCAGTGAGAAAAGACTGGCCCGCGTCCTCCTGTTGCTCGCCCGTTTCGGTAAGGAGGACGTGCCGGAAGCAGTGGTCCCCAAAATCAGCCAGGAGACGCTAGCCGAGATGGTTGGAACCAGGCGTTCTCGCGTCAGCTTTTTCATGAACCGCTTCAGAAAATTGGGTTTCATTCATTACCACGGCGGTTCAGATGGTGGGCTACAAGTCCACAGTTCGCTCCTCAACGTAGTCCTTCACGATTGAGTTGCTGCCGTAGCCAAGTCAGGCGTTCGCGTTCTGCGCTTGGCGGGTTGCGACAGAACGTCGTTAAGTTTTTTAACGAGAGCTATCAGTTTTTCGGGGTCTTGCTCTTCCGAAGCTTTTTCCGCGAGCTCGCGCCACGTGTTGTGGGACATGGTGGACTTCCTACAGCACGTATCAAGCTACTTTGGACTTGGGTCTCAGTCTGTGCAGTATTGAGCATCCGTCTGCGTCATGATCCCGTGGGGATTGCGAGGCGAGGTCCTCAAATCTCTTTCAAGTACGATTGACTTCCTCAAAGTACGCGCTCACCAGGTGTTCCGTCTGAATGCCGTTCTCTATGTCCCATTGAATCGGGGGAAAGTCGTGTGTGTCCCCAGATCCAGTAGCTTTGCTTTGTCTGTGGCCGCAGGACAGGCAAACCGCTCCAACTTGCTTGACCTCAGTCTCTTTCGATATTTCATTCTCGCGGACCGAAGTCGAGCCTGAAATAACTGGCCCTCTGCATCTCTCACACGAGTATGCGGAGACGTGAAGGTATTGTGTTTTCATGAGTCCTCTGGAGAGCGCATGGGCTCTAGACTGATGCTAGCCGTCTGCATCCCATACATCTGGTCATAATTGCTCAGGCCCTCGCTGCGCAGGCACGCAACGAATTAGACCGCCGTAATGGAGAATAACTGCGTGAAGAAGAAAACCGCGGTGGCCGGCAAACAATAACCCCGTTATTGGTGAGTTCAGAAGGAATCCACGAGACACTTTGCCAAGGCAAAGGCAGCTATCCCACTGACGATACCGCGTCGGCAGCAAAGTCGAATGGATTAGCCACCGCAAGCGCAGCGGCATCTCCATAAATCTGCTTAATCGTATGGCGCAAAGCAATCAAGTTGCTGCGTGAAGATTTGGTTGCGCGGCTGGTAGGATCCTTAGCAAATTCTGCGTGGTACGTCCTCAGCAGCAATTCGCTTTGCTCCTCAAACCGTTTGATTCTTTGTGCATCAAGCCCTGTTTCATTATCCATATATCTATTGTACGCACACCCACGTCTCAGAGTTCGCTGGAAGCGATGACGCAATGAGGCAGAGAAGATTCTTTTTTAAGCCGGGTTGAATGACTTGCCGCACTCCAGGCAGCACGACTTATAGCGGGATGTAATCAGCCCGCAGAACGGGCACATTCTTAACGATTTGAGATCTCGGTTCGCCCGCTTGAACTTTGCGAACCAGGTTATCAACGAATCAGCGATGAAAGCGAGCTTCCCTCGCAAGCAATTACGAAACCGGCGAAAGTTGGGTGCCATTGATCTACTCGAATTCTCTCCCCAGGGCACGGATAGTCCTGCGATCGGGTAGTCGCAACATTCTCAGAAGGGGTTTCACTTCGAGAACTTGCGAGCTTAGGATGACAGACCAAACGACGCGATTCTGTGTCAGATTGCTCACATCGGGGGATCGGCCTCCAGAGGAAGACGGATTGTGAGCAATTTGGACCAGCTATTCTTTGGCATCTGGAGCATTCTGGACAGTGACTATCTCATCTTAAGTTTTCCGGGCTAAATCAAGTCATTTGGAGCTCTCTCCTCGTAACTGCATTAGCCGGGAGGTTCTGTGATTCGCCCCGAAGCCGACCATCTCGTGAAGGACCAACTCCCCACGCCAAGAGATGCTCCCGACTTTCTTGCCGTCGGCCACACACCCGCCGAAAACTGTGCCGGGATCAAGTATCTCGGTTATATCGAGTCGAAACACGTAACGATGTACGGCGAGCGTCTTGAATTGGTTTCGGACCCTGTTCAGGAGGGTGATTTCATAGTCGTTCAAGTCATCGGCGGAAACGATCCAACAATACGGAGGCTTCGGCTTCCGGTGTCAATTCTCATGGGATTGTCGGATCGAGGTGGACAAAAGACCAAGTTTGGCAAGAGATGCTAGCAGTTCGCCTGGCAGCTCGCAAGGAGCGAACTGGGAAATAGGAGGTATGAAATGCGTTGCTTTTGGGACCGAACGGGAGTCCTGGGCCCGATTTATCGCGCGGCGCGTCAAGGTTTGAACAACCGCGATATCGCGGAGAAACTGAACCTTAAGGAGTTGAATGTACAAACCTGCATGGCTTGGATCGTCGAGTTTCTAAATCTGAAGGATCGGCAAGATCTCGTCCTGCACGCTTCCTGTGCTGCGTAATCGCGAAAGAGATAGCAATATGAAAATGACCTTACGGAAATACTGTTGGGCGCAAGTGGCATTACTGTGTCTCTGGCCTATTCTCCTGCATGCGCAGTCATCGGATCGTGCACAAAACCTGGCCGGCTGCAAGAACGGCGTGGGGACATGCGATCGCTCTCAGTTGAGCGAGTCGGAGCTGGTCGAGGCCGCTCTCGCCGCTCACCAGCGCAACGTGGCGGACTGTAGAAACGGCTTCGATGCCTGCGATCAGGCTAAACTCACCGAACCGGAAGCGGTTGCGTTAGCAGTAGCTCAGCACCAGAAGAATGTGTCTAACTGCATGATCGGTTTGGGTTCATGCGACCCTTCCCGTTTGACTCCATTCGAAGCGCGCGAATGGAGTGTTGTGCAGCATCGTCGCAACTATGCCGACTGCCAGGACGGTTACGATGCATGCGACCGTTCCAAGCTTACTCCAGTTGAAATCCAGAACATAGATATTGCGCTAAATCACCGCAATCTCGCCGATTGCAAGAGCGGGTGGACCTGCAATCATTTGTCGCTCACCAGTTCGGAAAACACCGAAGTAAACATCCTGGAACACCAGCGCAACGCAGTGAATTGTGAAAGCGGCCGGGGAGAGTGCGACCATTCACAGCTTACCGCGTCAGAGGCACGTGAAAGTGCCCTTGCGGAGCACCAGCGCAACCTTTCAGCGTGTAAGGATGGGCTTGAGACCTGCGACTATTCAAAGCTTACGTCTGCGGAACGCAAGATGCTTTCGGATTCTGAACACAAGCGCAACTACAGCGCTTGCCTAACCGGCTACGGCTATTGCGACCTCTCACGACTCACAGCGGACGAAGCTCGTTCCATACAACCGAAAGGCAATTGACCAGCCGGGAGAGGGCGGATTGGGATCTCAAGGGCTCTCCGGGCGTGATTCCGCCTTTCGAGAACAACCACATACTGGTCAATAGGGGACATTTTTAAGCGCGTCTTCGACTTAGTCTCTAGGCAGCGGATGAATATTTACATCTTTCTCGCGTTGTTAAGTGTGCCGCTCTTGATGCAGATCGGAGCTTGGCAGAGGGCACAGGCACAATCATTGATCCTGCCGGCGATTGAGCCTCACATTGCGCTGACCCCAGAACAGGTAGTGAACAACCTGCTTCAGAAGAACCTCACGCGTGCCCAGGGATTGGCTGGCTATCAAGGGACGCGAACTTACCAGCTTGAATACCAGGGCTTCCCCGGTTCCAGAACCGCCGAAATGGTAGTGGACGTCAGGTACGAATCGCCAGGAACGAAGGAGTTCACCATTCGGTCCGAGACCGGTTCGAAGCTGCTCATTGACAGGGTATTAAGGAAGTTGTTACTGAGCGAGAAAGAGGCGCTGACGGACGAGAATGTGAGGCGTACAGCTCTGAATCGTGATAACTACAAGTTCGCGCAGGTCGGGTACGAGAGTGCGCCAACGGGCACGCTTTACGTGCTCTCGGTCGAGCCACGAACAAAAAACAAGTTCCTTTTTCGAGGTCGAATCTGGGTAGATGCAGAGGACTTCGCGGTTGTACGTCTGCAAGGAGAGCCCGTCAAAAATCCCTCCTTTTGGACCAAAGACACGAGGATCGAAGAGACCTATGTCAAAGTGGGCGATTTCTGGTTCCCCGCGTCGAATCGGAGCACCAGCAGCATTCGCCTGGGCGGGCGTGCCAATCTCACCATCGACTACAAGGATTACCGGACTACAAGTGTGCCTCGGTCAAACGATTTCAATAGCACTGTCGCCGACTACCGATGAAGTTCAATAGCACATCTGTAAGTGCGTAAAGCCTATGGCTCAACGGCAGTGTCCAGAGTGCAATAGCGAATTGATGCGAGCCAGGCCTCCCGACAACCAACACCGACCTGGAATCGTCGCAGTTCCTACCACGTACTGGCGCTGCAGCATTTGCGGGAGCGCGTTCACCACGGAACAGCTACGCGAATGGAAACGCGCCAAGGAGGTTGGGGACAACTAGAAATGCCTGCCTTTCATTGGTTATCCAAACGAGTTCAACCCGACGGAGATGAAGGAAGAAATAATGAAAACAATAAAATTTGTAGTGAAAGTGAATCGTAGCGGTTTTCCCACACCTGAGTATGTGCAGCGGATCGATCGAACTCCAGTGCAGATGACAACCAACCGTAAGCTGGCATTGGTTATGGGGAGACTCACCGCCGAAGACGTCGTCAAATCTATTCGGACCCTCCAGCGCATCGCGGAGCTATCTTCCGTGAAAGTCAGTGCCTAGGATTTTCGGCAACGTCCTCTGCTGACTTTTCTGTGGTTGAGCTAGCCGGAGCTTCGTTAACCCTCGCCCAGCCGCCTTCTCAATACTCCGCACTCTTCGACCAATTGCCATTGATATCCAAAAGATGTGCCCAGCCGTGATAGGTCCGAGGAGCTTTCGATTTCCTACTGCCGCCAGCCCCATCGAAGCCATGCAACCACATCGCGAGCAGTCAGGATCTCCGCCAAATTGGCAGGGTTCGACACTTGTCTTTAAATCCGCTGAGAGCGTGTGCGTGGTTTGGGCGAAGATACACCGGTCGGGCGACGTCGGAGGAGACAGGAATTCCTGGATCATGCCTATGGGCATATCCAGCTTAGGCCAGTCCTGGCGGACGCGAAGTAGAGTTTCTACCACTGTTCGTCGCTGATCTGGGGCGAGGCATTCGGCATTGCCTGCGCCGCGTTGCGGCGTGAAGATGCTCATCCAAATCTTCTCCACCGACGAGTTGGCCGACCAGAAATCGACGAACTCAGGGATGTAGCCGCTCCGTTTCACCATGGCGCTGGTGATGGTGCAGTGGACCGCAATGTGATGTCCCTGAATATTGCGCAGGATGCGTTCGTAGGTGGCGGGTTTGCGGCGAACGTCATGCTCCGGTTGCAAGCCATCGATCGAAACTACGAGTTGCAGGTTCGGCAGCGCGGCCCACGCTAATGGAATTGGACGGAATGCGCTGGTTACAACCTGGACGTGAGCGCGCTTGACCAACTGCGGCAGCAGTACGTCAAGCTCGCGGTATCGAACCAGGGGGTCGCCCCCCACGATCGATAGATGCAGTGGTTTGTATTGATCGATCAGGGCAAGCACCCGCGCAATCAGTTCCTGTCCTTTGAAATCGGAGAGGCTGCGCAAGTTCGTGGTTCCGAGATGACCGTCTTCGTAGGCATAGCATCCTGGACAACGCAGGGGGCATTCGCGGGTGATCTCAATCGAAAGCGACGGAGCTCGTCCCCGTAGCGTGCGTCCCCAGGTTTGCAGAATTGGCTTGATCCGTATTAGACCCATTGCTTTCCCTGTTAGATGCGTACGAGTGAAGTGATCGAAGAGCTCGTCCCACACCAAATTTCAGGGCAAGAGTTTCATGAATCTTGGTGCTGCCGGCGGTCACTGCTTCCGTTTGTATCCAACCAATCTAGTAGAGAGCGGATACTGGCCCGAGCCAGAGCAATTGAGCAATCGGCAGCTCCGTAGTAAAGGTTGATAGTGTCTCCGTCGGCATCGGTCGTGTAGCCGCACGGGAACACAACATCTTTAACATCGCCGTTACGCTCGTACTCGGCTTGCGGTCCAAATATCCACGAATCTCCTCGCAGCAAACATCTTTCTGGATTCTCCAGATCGAACAGGGCCAAGCCTAGACGATATAAACAGCCCGACGGGGTGTGCCGTACGCCGTGGTAGAGAACGAGCCAACCTCGGGAAGTCTCGATGGGTGGCGGAGACAAACCAATCTTGTTGGCGTCCCACCAAGCGCCGCGGCGTGCCTCCATCATGAGCCTGTGTCGCCCCCAGTGGCGCAGGTCAGGAGAATACGAGATCCACATGTGGCACCCGAGTGGTGTCATGGGCCGGTGAATGAGGGCCCAGTAGCCGTTAATTCTCCGAGGCAGAAGTGCTGTATCTTTGTCGTCCGGCGGCATGATTACGCCATATCGCTCAAAACTCCTGAAGTCTTTGGTCAGAGCTAGAGATACCCCAGGGCCGCCGCGCGAATAGGAAGTGTAAGTGACCACGTATTGCTGTAGTTCGGGCACGAATGTAATGCGAGGATCCTCAATGCCCCAGATTTCTTCTGGATATTCGTTTGGACTGGGCATTAACGTCGGTTCCTTATCAATTTGCCACCCATCGATACCGTTTCGAGATCGAGCGGCGCAAAGATGAGACAGGCCGCGTCGATCCTCGACGCGGCAAAGCAGCAGGGTCGAGCCATCCGCTAACAACGTCGCGCCGGCATTGAACACACTATTAACGGAGTACGGCCAATCCTTGCTGGTGAGGATCGGATTATTGGGATGCCGAAGGAGCAGAGGTTCGTGACGAATTGTGACTGCAACGCTCATAAGATTTAGTCAGTGGTACTCGTGGCCTGAGAGGCACAAGCGGCAAGTGATTCGCCGCGAATTTCTGAACTATTCGGTTCTGGCAGCGACCTCATCTCCAGCAGTGCCATCAAGAACGATAACGTTGACTCAGCTCCCTGGTTCTCATTGGCGCGGTCCGGATGCAGACCGTCCCGGCAGCCACCGGTGACGGAATCATAAAGAGGCAGCTGCAGATCGTTGTTGCCAAGGAACCAATTGAAGGCAGACCAAGCTTCGCAACGCCAGCGGCTATCGCCACTCACGTGGTACGCCGCGAGACTGGCAGAGACGGCACCCGCTGCTTCAATCGGTTGTTGATCGAAGCGGGCCTTTTCACCGCCTCTACGGAAGAACCCCTGCGACCCGATCGGTACAAAGTTTCCGTTG
The DNA here is from genome assembly GCA_046735175.1 of Acidobacteriota bacterium. Classification (GTDB taxonomy): domain Bacteria; phylum Acidobacteriota; class Terriglobia; order Terriglobales; family Acidobacteriaceae; genus Gp1-AA145. Next base: position 7,198 of record JBKPSP010000162.1, on the reverse strand, counting down.
ACTTCGCAGCGCTGTTGTTTCAAGAGCCAATCCAGGGTTTCTAATCCGGCGACGATCATACGATCATCGGAGCATGCTGAACCCACCAGCAGCATGGCCTGAGGCAAGCGCGCGTTCCCGTACGCTAGAACATCCTCGAACCAGTTCCACTCCGGTCTTCGTACCGACTCGTACAGTTCTAGCAACCGCAGACTGAGCGTGGACCTGATCTTTTGTGCGTCGCGGTCCCCCGGATACGAATTGAGGTATTCCTGGATTCCGAGCAGAGCGTAGGCCCAAGCACGAGGGCTGCTGAATGCGAGCGCCGCAGGAAGAGAAGACTCGAATAAACGGCCGGCGGCGCCTCGTATCCCCCGATCGCCAGATCGGCCTAGGAGTGTCCCAAGCGCCCACAAGGCGCGGCCATGACAATCATCAGAGCCCTCGCCTGCGGCCCACCGGCGATCATACTCGAGAAAATTCTTGAATCGACCTTTTTCAGAATCGAAGGCGTGCGCGAGGAACGAGAGATACCGAAAACTCGACTCCGGAGTTGTGGCATCTGGAATAGCGGAGTCCGCCGTTGGATATCGGCTCTTCGACAATTGGGACTCACTCGCCTGGTTCAGCATCACCGCAAGAATGAGAGCGCGAGCGTTGTCATCGGTGGTATATCCCTCTTTGTAGTTAGGGACCATGAAGATGGCGTGCTGGAGAATTCCGGTGTCATCAGTCAGCCTGTGCAGATGGTCCAATTTCAATTCAGGCAACTGATCCAGCGCCTTTTGAGCTGCGCGAGCGGAGAACTGGACTTGCGGACTTTCCATGCGGTCACTCCGGACTCGTGCAAAACTTGTCATATAACCCTGCGCCACCCTCTTCCAGACCATTTCTCGCGCGAACAGATAAGCGCGTTTACGCATGGCATGGCGTGTAGCCGGCGTATCCAAAAGTTCGATCGTCTTTTGTGCAATGGCACCCGGATTCTGGAACGGAACGAGTGCGCCGCGACGGTCGTCTAACAACTCAATCGCGTGCCAATACGGAGTTGAGATAATCGCCTTGCCAGCGCCAAGCGCATACGCAAGCGTTCCCGAAACCACCTGTGCCTCATGGCGATAAGGGGTAATGTAAATGTCTGCTGCACCAATGAACTCAACCATCTCCTCAGGGCTGACGAAGCGGTTGTGGAAGATCACGTTCGATTCGACTCCCTTCTCTTTGGCCAAAGCTTGCAAGTACGTTCGATACTGCTCACCTTCGCGTCGAAGAATATGAGGGTGCGTCGCCCCTGCAATGAGGTAAACAACGTTCTTGTGTTTGGACAAGATCTGCGGCAGTGCTTGAATCACGTTCTCAATTCCCTTATTAGGCGAGAGCAGGCCGAAAGTGACTAGAACTGCTTTGCCCTCCACGCGGAAGCGGTCCTTGTAGAAATTGGGATCTAAGAACGGCAGGTCAGGAACACCGTGTGGAACCATGTCAATTTTGCTGCCGGGAACCTTGAAGATTTCTTGTAAGAATTGCGAGGAGAGCTTGCTCATCACGATGAGGCGATCGGAGTGTTCCGCAATCTCTTCCATCACCATCAATTGGTTGGCATCCGGTTCGCGGAGGACGGTATGAAGAGTGGTCACCACCGGCATCTTCAGGGCGCGTAGAAGATGCAAGATATGACTTCCGGCAGGACCACCGAAAATTCCGTACTCGTGCTGCAGGCACACCATATCTATATTGTTGAAATTCAAGAATTCAGCGGCTTCTCGATATGAGGTCAAGTCGTCCTGCCTGAGCGACCATCTCACTCTCTCCGGATAGTCGTATTCAGATTCTGTGTCGTTCACCGGTAGCGCCATCAGTCGAGCTGTGCCGCACTCCGCAGATATAGCCGCGCACAAGTCAGTCGTAAAAGTCGCGATGCCACACTGCCGCGGAAGATAATTCCCGATCACTGCAATTCGGCTAGGCAGCGACGACGTGGAGGAGCATGGTGGTCGCGGGGCAGAAACCGCGCGGCGCGCCTTCGAGTTGGGTACGACCAGTTCCAAGGTTGCCTTGGAGAACACTCTGTTTGGGGCTGACATTTGTCCTTAATCTGTTGAGAATCAGGTTGCTGAAAGAGGGCACACTCAGATGAGCCGAACGGCCAGTACGGCTCTCGAATTACTGGCTTTCGGCGTTTCGTACGCTGGCAGAAACTGCCTTTGGTTAGTATCGAGTGAAATAGGCTTAGAACACTGGTCAAAATTGACCAGATATTTCGTCAGACTATCCGCGGGTAGCCTCTTGCCACCCGCTCGACATCGCATCATTAGAAAGGAAATCAAGATAATGAAGCGGCGACGATATCAGTACGGTTGTCTAACCAGAAAACGCCACACGGTCAGTGAAGACGTGTGGCAGTTTCGGTTTTACGAAACCCTTCCCGACGGACGTGCGCGTCGAGCACGAGTAGTGGGCACGGTGAAGCAATATCCGAGTCGGGCCGACGCCCTCCGTGCAATCGAGCCTTTTAGAGTAGGGTAGCTCCTAAAAGCCTTGTAAGGAACGTTTGGGAATCATTATTGGACAGCTAAAGGACAGGCGAGTTTCGAGAAACGGCTCCGGAAAAATTCCAATTTGCAGGACTTGAACCTCGTACTCATATTGAGTACAATTGTTCTCGAAATGAGTACAACGGCAGCCCTGTCGGATCTTCTATTCGGCCGAACGCGAGGGGCCATATTGGCATTGCTCTATGGTCGCGCCGATCAATCTTTCTACACTCGGCAAATCGCACGCGAAGTGAAAGCCAGTGTGGGTGCGGTTCAGCGGGAGCTTGAAAATCTGTCGAGAGTTGAGTTGATTGTTCGCAAGTCGGTGGGCAGTCAGGTTTTCTACCAGGCTAACCGAGACACTCCCATTTTTGCGGAGATGCGAGCTTTAGTAAACAAGACCACCGGCGTCTTTAGCGTTCTCCGTTCCGCTCTGCAGCCTCTCTCAAAGCAAATCGTTGCGGCATTCCTATATGGGTCGCTTGCGCGCGAAGAGGAATCAGCGCAGAGCGACGTCGATTTAATGGTCGTTGGAAATGCCAGCCTCGACCAAGTACTATCGCGACTCTCGAAGGTGGAGAAAGGCATCGGGCGGCCTATCAACCCGACCGTATATTCCGTCGCGGAATTCAAGTCGAAACGTGCGAGGGGGAATCATTTCTTGACCGCAGTGCTCCAAGGCCAGAAGGTATTCCTGCTGGGAGACGAGGATGAGCTTAGAAAAGTGGGTGGAGTACGGTTGGCCAAGGCGGGAACCGACCAGCCCCGCTGAAATCAAAAACCTTGGGCATTGTGGAACGTAGTCTCGCAGATTCAAGGGCCGTGTCGACCGATCTTCGGTTCATAGCTGCTTTTAATGCCGCGCTTTTCACTGCAACAACGCGCACTAAATGGCACAAGCATGTAGTCGTTCAGTGCAGAGCACAACCAATACCTTCGTCTAATGGACTGGATCGCTGTGCTTCTGGCTTAATCGTCAGAGATCAATGTCCTCCAGAATTAGGAGATAGCAAATGGCAACCTTCAAATCCCCCGCAATCGAAAACGAAATTTCGCGTGATCGTCTCGCCGAGTTGTTGAACGAAGACCTTGCTCGTGAGTATCAAGCGATCATCGGGCACGTAGTTTATTCGCAAGTGCTCAAAGGCGCCGAATACATGGACATCGCCAGCCAGCTCGAGATTCACGCCAAGCAGGAGCTCGACCACGCCCTCATCATCTCGCGGCAGATCGATTACCTGGGACAAATGCCAGCGGTTATTCCCAAGCCGGTACGCACCTCGAAAGATCCGAAAGAGATGCTCCGCTTTGATCTGGAGAATGAAAACGACACCATTCGCAACTACCGCGATCGAGTCGGACAATGCGAAGCTCTCGGAGAATTCGCGATGGCGGAGCAGATTCGGCAGATCCTGGTACAAGAGCAGGACCATCAAATCGATCTGGCCACTGCGCTCGGCGAAGAAGTTCCGAACGTTGGCTTTGGGCCTCAAGGACGCTCCTCGGGCAAGCGCCACTAGAGACGGGCAGGATGCGCAACAAACTTGGGATACACGACGGTCACCAGACTGGCTGTAAAAACGTTTTATAGTAATGATCAGCTCGGTGCTTAGTCGAACAACATCATCAACGACCCACAAATCCAATGATTCAGAACGGCGGCTTGTAGCAATCAGTCGTGCTACACCCCGCCAGGGGCAGAGAAACGCTGCCCTCCCCGATGCCGACTTCAGCGCTCGAAGCTCAGACTTTCGGTCTTATGCAGCAGCCCGCCGAATTGGCCCGGCTTGTGCGATCTCAGCGCATGTAGCAGCGCATTGACGACACGCTTGAGCGCACTTCCTCATCGTCTCGCCTTCGTGTTTTCCGCACTCTGCCGCACAGGCTGTGCATAGCTCGGAACAGATACTGCACAGCCGGTGAGCGACTCCAGAGCTAGCCGTAAGTAGAGTTACGCAAGTTCGGCACACTTCAAGACATTCGTTACAAAAGCGAATGCAGTCCCTCATCATGACGGGATCTTGGTCCAGGGACTCGGCGCGGCATTGAGCACACCAGCGCAAGCACTGTAAGCACTCCTCTATACATTTCTCAATTGTTCGATCTGAAATCATAATGTGACCTCCTTTTTTCGGACCGTACCTTTGCAGTAGCCGGTCTTGATTACGCAGTTCAGGCGACATCTCGTTTGGGCGACTGTATTGCAGCTTCCATGGCGGCCTCCGCCTGTAAGCTTTGGAGATCTCGCGAGATGGTTACAGCAGCGAGAATGCGATCGCCTTTCTTAAAGAGCACGGTGCAATTACGCGCATCGAGGCTGCCGTCGATCTCGATAGCGTCCCACTTCTCGGCGTGGCCGGCGTAATTAATAACGACGTCGTAGTGTTGACTCCAGAAGAATGGAACAGCGTTGAACCTTTCTCGACGGCCAAGGATATTCCTAGCCGCGACTTGACCCTGCCGTTCAGCTACCACCCAATGCTCGACACGGATCCGCTCACCGGTGTGCGGATCGGGCCAGCGTGCAGCATCGCCAGCCGCGAAAATTCCAGGCACACTACTTTCGAGAAATTCGTTGACTTGGATGCCGCGGTCCACGGCGAGTCCGGCTTGCTCGGCCAAAACAAGCGATGGCCGTACGCCTACACCCAACACTATGAAGTCTGCCTCTAAATGTGTTCCGTCGCTCAAGCTAAGATTGCGGCCACTCACCCTGCAAACCGTCTGCCCCAAATGAAACCTTACGCCGTGAGCTTCGTGAAGCTTGCGGATAAAGAGGCCTATCTCAGCTCCCATGACACGTTCGAGCGGCTGGCTCTCAGGTGCGACGACATCGACGAGGATCGCGCGGGTGCGCAGCGATGCGGCAACTTCTAAGCCAATAAAGCTGGCGCCCACAACAACCACTCGTTTTGCTGAAGCTGCCTTGGCAATGATCGCCTTGCTATCAGCAAACGTGCGCAGATAATAAAGCTGAGAGTCAGTCGCGCCTTCAATGGGCAGACGAATTGGGTCGGCTCCGGTGGCCAACAGGAGAGCGCCAAATTCGAGCTGCTTTCCGTTCTCGACCACTATCCGTCGATTTTTCGTATCAATGGATGAAACTCGCGAGTGAAGGAGAAGATCGATCCGGCGGTCGCGATAATAGTCCGGAGGACGTAAGGGGACCCACTCTTCTTGCGCCGTGCCCGCGAGGTAATCCTTGGAGAGGTTCGGACGGTCAACTGGCGCGGAGTCGTCGGCACTCACTATGGTCAGAGAACCTCCGTAGCCCTCCCGGCGCAGCATGTCGGCGGCAGCCAAGCCCGCAGCGCCTCCGCCAACAATCACGACCGAGCTTGGCCCCTCGGTGCCGCGCTTAGGAACCGGTGATGGAAGCTTCTCACGGACAAAAATCTTGTCCCCCAATCTCTCCACTCGCCAGCAAGGAACGGGATCAAGAGCCGGCGCTCGCAGCGCCTCTCCAGTCCGCAGATTAAAACAGGCATGGTGCCAGGGACAACGCACTGTATCGCCCACGATCAAACCCGCTGCGAGAGGGCCACCGTAGTGAGTGCAGTGGCCGCCAATGGCGAAGAATTCATCGCCGCGGCGGGCGAGTATCACTTCTTCGCCGCCGGCCTGTCCCGATATCATGCTGCCGTCGCGGAGCTCGCCAATCGGGAACCCATTCCTGAATCAGGTGTGTTCGACTCTGGTATCTCTGCCATGATCCGCTTCTCCAGTACCTCAATATCCCGCAGAACCATCCCAACCTTCAAAGATAGTCGCTATTTCTTCTGCTCAATGGATAGCGAAGCTTCTGCAGCGTCCCGCTTGTTCTGCACGAGCTGTGGACAACGGGCAACCGAAGACTGGCAGCAAGAGATGGCAGCAATTCTGCCTGACGTACTCTACACGGGCATAACCCTGACTATGCCAGCAGAACTTCGCCCAATGCTTCAACAGAATAAGCATCTTCTCCGTGACATTCCCGCTATGGGAGCCGAAGCGATAATGCAATGGGCCACAGCCCGCTACGGTGTTCGTTTGTTGATCGTTGTTGTGCAGCAGACCTACGGCGGATTTCTGAATTTTGTTCCGCACCTCCATCTCATGGTTTCAGCCGGCGGTTTGCACGGCGCAACCAATCGCTGGATTCGGCACGTTAGGTTCGACAAGCCCGAGTTGATGCGCGCCTGGCGGTACGCCTTGGTTGCCTATTTGGCGGAAGCCGTGAGAAGAGGCGTACTCAAGTGCGACCTTACTTCGAAACAGCTCCTGTCGATTCTCGAGACCCAATATAGACGGGAGTGGAACATTTACATTAATCGCCCAAGATCCAAGGATTATCGGTTAGCACACGATGGCCGGTATGTCCGACGTCCACCCATCGCGCAACACCGGTTGGAGAGGATTGGAAGTGATCACGTCCAGTATCGAGCAAAGGATACTCGAAACGAGAAGTTTGCTTTGAAACGGTACACAAATATGGAGTTCCTCAACATTTTGATCCAACATGTGCCGGAACGAGGACGGCACGCAATGCGGTACTTTGGTCTACTGTCGCCTCGCTCGAAAGCTAAGCTTTGGTCTGGTATTTTCGTGCTTCTTGGACAAAGAAAAAGCGAACAGCCGCGCCGCCGAAGCTGGAGAGCACTTCTGATCAAAACCTTCGGGACTGACCCTCTTCTGGACAGTAATGG